>NZ_JAUBQS010000055.1:0-35863 GCF_036701355.1 Microcoleus sp. Pol12B3 | reverse complement strand
ATCAGCCAGTAGATTCACAGAGGGGACTTGACCTTGCAAGGTATCCTGGGCAATGGCAGACTCAACCAGGGATGGGTGAATCTCGGTCGGTTGCACATCAGCCAGTAGATTCACAGAGGGGACTTGACCTTGCAAGGTATCCTGGGCAATGGCAGACTCAACCAGGGATGGGTAAATCAGAGAGCCTCCAAAGATCAGACACGATGAGAGAATCGACTGAAAGAGAAGTTTCATTGAGAATCAATCCCCTCGAAACACCGGATTACTTGGTAATTTTGGCAGCAACCACCTTGGCTAGGATCGATCAATGGCAATCGATCCTAGCCATTCACGAAATCATCAAGTGTCGTTGCAATATTGCAAATGAAGTTGATCACTTGGCAATGACAACACCCACTCAGTTACACAGGAGTCATCAGGCGCTCACGACTGGCAGAGCCAGCACTTGATGTTGCCACATAGCTAGTCATCAGGTTTTTGTAGTCAGGAATAAACCCTGCAAGGAGATTACCTAGCCCTTCAATATCGTTACGCCAGTCACGGTGCAATTCACCTACAACACTAAACCAATTGACCAACTGAACTCCAGCACGAGACATCCGATCCCACGCTGCATCGCGACAGGCTTCATCGAAGGTGCCAGAGGCATCAGTAACCACAAAAACGTCATACCCTGCCTCTAATGCCGAAAGCGCACAAAACGTAACACAGACATCAGTGACAATGCCAGCAATGATCAATTGCTTCTTACCGGTTGCTTCTACGGCTTTAACGAATTCCTCATTGTCCCAAGCGTTAATCTGTCCGGGGCGCGGAATAAAAGGAGCATCGGGAAACTTCTCCTTCAGTTCAGGCATAATGACTCCATTGGGACCATCCTCAAAGCTAGTGGTCAAAACAGTAGGCAGGTTGAAAAACTTGGCTATACTTGCTAGCGCCAACACATTATTTTTGAAGTCGGCAGCACCAATATCACGCACAAGCGAGAACAGTCCAGTTTGGTGATCCACCAGTAAAACAGCAGCATTATTCTTGTCTAGACGATTGTACTTGAATGTAGACATTAGGTAATTCTCCTATTGGAGCGATTGGTGAATGAGGAATTGCAGAATGAAATCAAAAGCTAAACATCTCTGCTTGTGCTTTTAAGTGAAACGTCTGTTTACCCTCAAGGGTTGATGACGTAAGCGATCGCGCCATGAACTGAGTCTGCAAGACAACGCCAAATTTCATCACTTAAGCTCCGCAAGTTAAGCACAGAGTTAAGATTTTCGCGTCGCGTGCCCAAAGGGCATTCGCTTCACTGTGCGATTGCTCCTAATGCTTTCAACGTCGCTGCTTGAGCGTGCGTTAATCCAGTTGCACCTTGAATATTTATGCCTTCAAGCATGGAACCGTGCAATTTACTTGCTCGATCCATTTCCATGACTGTTTGCATAAATTCAATATAGGTGGTCGCCTTCAAGCTGTCGCCTATAGCAAGTTAAATTTTTTACAGTACAAATTGATAGATTAACCATGCCATCGCGGAGTAGAAGGCTAGCTCTAACTTAAGTTAGAATCCGAATTTGATCGAAAGTACATTCATACAACTGATCGACCATCAATGTCTGAATGCAAAATCCGGTAGCGATGTCCCACACCTTTGATGCGGGCGATGACCTGTTTGCCCCCCGGATGAAGCGGTTGTCACTACGAGCTATTGCCGTGAACCGACGACGACAGACCCTGGCTGCCTCAACGCTTCAGCAATACGGCTCTCGATTCCGAGGTAGCCTGTGGAAGATATTGAATGTATCTCTGCCTTCCAGGCTATTTCCCATGCCCTTGCCTCACACCAGTCTGATTGGCTACTGAGTTGAGCAATTACAAGTCAAGATATAAAGATCCACACAAGGAGCTTTATATTCTGGAGTTTGGCAAGCGATATACTTTGGGAAACGGATGACAGTCTTTCGCCGGGGGGCGTTCAATGATTACCCTGCCTGGAGTTACTATTCACAGCAAAATCTATGAGAGCTTAGCTTCTTTGGTGTATCGGGGTATCAGAGAGCAAGATAACTGTGCAGTGATTGCCAAAGTTCTCAAGCAGGATTATCCCTCTCCTCAGGATTTAACTCGCTATCGGCAAGAGTATGAAATTACTCGCTTTCTCAACATTGAAGGCGTAGTCAAGGCATACAGCCAGCAAGACTACCAGCGCACGCTGGTTATTCTTTTGGAAGACCTTGGTGGAGAGTCTTTAGAATGCTGGATGCGGCAACAATTAGACTTCTGTCCCATGCCGCTGTCGGTTTTTTTGAATATGGCGATCGCCATTACTGATACTCTAGGCAAAATCCATGCGGCCCATGTCATCCATAAAGATATTAATCCTGGCAACATTGTCTTTAATCCGAGGACTGGCGTTGTCAAAATCATTGATTTTGGCATTGCCACTCGCTTCAGTCGCACCAATCCGGCATTCAAAAGTCTCCATCTTCTAGAAGGAACCCCCGCCTATTTGTCGCCAGAGCAAACCGGACGAATGAACCGTATGCTCGACTATCGCACCGACTTTTATTCACTGGGTGCAACCTTCTACGAACTGTTGACGGGACAATTACCGTTTCCCACTAAAGATTTCCTAGAGCTAGTCCACTGCCACATTGCCAGACCGCCGGCTCCCCCGCATGAATTAAACTCAACGATTCCCCAACCTGTTTCAGATCTGATTTTGAAACTGATGGCAAAGAATGCGGAGGATCGCTATCAAAGTGCCTGGGGCATCAAAGCAGATTTAGAACGCTGTGCCCAGCAACTGGCAGAAGTGGGTTTAATTGAACCTATGCCATTGGGACTGCAAGATGTTTCCGAGCAGTTCCGCATTCCTCAAAAACTATATGGGCGAGAAGCGAAGATTGCAGCATTATTGGCGGCTTTCGACAGAGTGGCAGGGAATGAGGGAATAGGGGAATGGGGAAGTGGGGGAGCAGAAAAAGACATTACCCTACTACCGCATCGTGAAATGATGCTGGTCTCCGGTTATGCTGGCATCGGCAAAACGGCATTGGTGCAGGAACTCCATAAACCGATCACAGCAAACCAAGGCTATTTTATCTCTGGCAAATTTGACCAATTTGGGCGCAACATTCCCTACAGCGCCATTGTGAATGCCCTGCAAAAGTTAGTGCAGCAACTCTTGAGCGAACCGGATGAGCAGGTGGAAGTGTGGCGATCGCGCCTGCTCACTGCTCTGGGCAGCAACGGACAAATCATCATTGATGTCATCCCCGAAGTTGAGTTAATCATTGGCAAGCAGTCGCCTATACCCGAAGTTGGAGCAACTGAGGCACAGAATCGCTTCAATCTCACGTTTCAAAGATTTGTGCGGGCGTTTTGTGCAAAAGAGCATCCCCTAGTCATTTTCTTAGACGATCTACAGTGGATCGATTCTGCGACTTTGAAGTTAATCGAACTCATCTTACTTGATGAGCAAATCCAGTATCTGTTTTTGATCGGAGCCTACCGAGATAACGAACTGACTCCAACGCATCCGTTGGTCTTAACGCTAGAGAGCATGCGAAACCAGGGAGCAGTACTTCAGGAAATCATCCTGACCCCTTTAACCCTGGAACCGTTGAGTCAACTGATAGCTGAGACATTACATCACAATCCTGATATCGTTCGCGCCCTAGCCCAAGCTGTGTCACGTAAAACCGAGGGCAACCCTTTCTTTGTCGGTGAATTTTTGAAAATGCTGTATGGCGAACATCTGTTGACTTTCGATGCACAAAAGTTGAGCTGGCAGTGGGACCTAGCTGAGATTGAAGCTCAAGATATCACTGATAATGTGGTGGAGTTGCTGCTGCATCAGTTGCAGAAATTGCCGGAAGCAACACAGCAAGTTCTCTCCATAGCTGCCTGTGTTGGGTCTGAGTTTGATTTAGAAACGTTGGCGATCGTTTGCGAAAAATCACCGAAAGCAATTTTCCAGGATCTACTAGCAGCAATACAAGCGGGATTAATTCAACCTCTATCTGAATTGGACGAAGATTTGTTAGTTCAAGAGTATAAGTTTTCGCACGATCGCGTTCAGCAAGCGGCTTATGCTTTGATTGATGAATCGCAGAAACAGGTTGTTCATCTCCAAATCGGTCGCAATTTGCTCGAAAAAACTTCACCAGAGCAACGATCCGATCGGTTGTTTGAAATCATCGATCATCTCAATCAAGGACTTGAGCTAGTCACTGCTCAATCAGAACGAACTGAAATTGCCAGATTTAATTTAATGGCAGGTCAGAAAGCAAAGGCATCAACGGCTTATGAAGCAGCTTTTAAGTATTTCACTACAGGGTTTCACCTCCTCAATTCAGAGAGTTGGCAGAGTGAGTATGACCTTACCTTAGCGCTGTACTCAGAAGCAGCAGAAGCGGCGTATCTCCAGGGTCACTTTGATGAGATGGAACAGTTGGTAGAAGTGGTACTTGATCGTGGCAAAACAGTGGTTGACAAAGTGCAGGCTTACGATAGCAGAATTCAAGGATATTTGTCACAGGGCAACCTGAAAGAAGTACTAAAAACTGGATTGGAAGCGTTAAAGCTCTTGGGAATAGATTTAATAGAAAATCCAAGTCAGGCAGATATTCAAAGGGAATTGGAGTCAACGGCTGCACTACTTGCTGAACGAGAAATCGAAGACTTGATCAATTTACCAGAGATGACTGCACCAGAACCACTGGCAGCTATGTCAATCCTAGCGAATATGGGGTCTGCTGTATTTATAACGTTACCAGCACTGTGGATACTGATTGTATGTAAGAGGGTAAATCTGTCAGTTAACTACGGTAGTAATACCTGGTCACCACATAGTTATGTTGCTTACGGATCTGTTCTATGTGGAGTTGTTCAAGACATTGAACTCGGTTATAAATTTGGACAACTGGCTCTCAGCCTGGCAGAACGATTGCATAGCAAAAAAGGAAACTCGAAAACATTAATGTTTTCGAGTTTCCATATCCTGCACTGGAAGGTGCATCTTAGGATATCAATAACATTTCTGGTTGATGCTTATCAAAATGCGGTGGAAACCGGAGACTTTGAATCTGCTGGTTATACTGCATATTTCGTGTGCCATAACTCATTTTTTGCTGGAGAGAAACTTACCCAACTAGAACAAAAAACAGCAACTTACAGCAAAGCGATCAACCAAATCAGACGGGAAAGCCCCTCGAATTGGCTTGCAATATTGTGGCAGACCATTCTTAATTTGCTAAATAGGTCTGAGAATCCCAGCCGCTTAGTTGGTCGGGTGTGTAATGAAGAGCAGGCGTTACCACACGCTATTGCAGTTAAAGATGGAAGTGCAATTAAAATACTCCATTTATACAAAGTTATATTATGTTATCTATTTGAAGAATATCATCAAGCAGTACAAATTGCTATTTTAGCAAGGCAACATTTTGAAGAGGTGACAGCAATAACGATTTTACCTGTATTCTGCTTCTATCATTCTCTGGCGCTTTTGAGCCTATCGCTCGATGCTGCAAACTCTGAAAAATCAGCTTGGCTAAACTCTGTTAATACTAACCAAGAAAAGATGCAGAAATGGGCAGAAGATGCCCCAATAAATTATCTACATAAATTTTATCTAGTCGAGGCAGAGAAAGCGCGAGTCTTAGGCCAATTTCTTGAGGCTGAAGAGTTTTATGAACGGGCGATCGCAGGTGCTGCTGAAAATGAGTATATCCAGGAAGAAGCACTCGCGTATGAATTAGCGGCTAAACATTATCTGGCGCGAGGTCGGTCAAAAATTGCTCAAACCTATATGAAAGAGGCGCACTATTGTTACGATCGCTGGGGCGCGGTCGCTAAAGTTAAAAACTTAGAAAAACGCTATCCACAGTTCTTTCCTAAATCGTCTAGAGCCGCTTCCACATCAATTCCTATTACTGCTGAAACTATCTCTAATCCCTTCCATACCGCTTTCGATTTAGCAGCAGTGATGAAAGCTTCACAGGCGATTTCTCGTGAAATTGAACTGAAGCAATTGCTGCGATTACTGATGCAAACTTTAATTGAGAATGCTGGCGCACAAACCGGATATCTGATTTTAGAAAACTCAGGAAAATGGTTAATCGAAGCGGCTTGTGAACTCAATGCCGATGAAAATGCTTGTGCGACTCAGGTGTTACAGTCTATTCCAATTGCCGAACAATTGCCAGAATCAATCATTCAATATGTGATTCGGACTCTGAAGCCTGTCACCTTAAATGATGCGACTCGTGAAGGTGCTTTTATTAATGAGCCATATATTCAACAGAACCAGCCTCAATCTGTTTTCTGTTTACCGCTGCTAAATCAAGCCAAGCTGGTCGGTGTATTGTATTTAGAAAATCAGTTAGCAACTGGAGTATTTACACCAGAGCGATCGCAGGTCTTGCAGCTATTATCGACTCAAGCAGCGATCGCCATCGAAAATGCCAACCTTTACTCAGAACTGCAGGCTAAGGAAAGCAAGATCACCCAGTTCCTCGAAGCGATTCCAGTGGGAATTGCGATCGTGGATGCGACGGGTTGCCCTTACTATGCCAACCAATGCGGCAATCAACTCATAGGCAAAGAAACTGATACTTCCATAGCACCGGAGCAGCTCTCAGAGGCTTATCAGCTTTATGTAGCGGGAACGGATCAAATCTATCCAGCGGAGAGCTTGCCTATTGTGCGGGCATTAAGGGGCGAACGCATCAGGACTGAAGATATAGAAATTCGTCGAGATCATGTCACAATTCTAATTGAGGCACGGGGAACACCAGTTTTTGATCAACAGGGCAATATCGCTTATGCGATCGCTACCTTTCAGGATATTACAGAACGCAAACAAGCCGAGAAACTCCTAGCCGACTACAACTGCACTTTAGAGCAACAGGTCGCAGAACGAACTGCTGCGTTACAACAAAGTGAGGCCAATTACCGTAACCTGATTCAAACTGCGAATTCAATCATCCTTCGCACGGATAGGGAAGGACGAATTCGATACATGAATGACTATGGACTGAGCTTTTTTGGTTATGAGGAAGATCAGATTTTAGGGCGTACCCTACTGGAAACAATCGTTCCAGAAACCGAAATATCTGGACGTGATCTCAAGCAGTTTGTTCACAATCTGTTTCACAATCTTGAAGCTTCCTTGCCTCAAGCTTACTTGCAAACCGAGAATGAAAACCTTTGTCGAGACGGTAGACGGGTTTGGATTGCCTGGTCGAATCAAGCCATCTTCAATGACCAGGGAGATGTCGTTGAAATCTTATCGGTGGGCAATGACACCACCCAGCGCAGACAAGCAGAAGAGGCATTACAACGCAGTGAAGCTAAGTTCCGCAATATTTTTGAAAACTCACAGGTTGGCATCTTCCGCACCCGCCTCTCGGATGGATTACTTCTCGATGCCAATCAACGCTACGCCAATCTGCTTGGCTTTGATTCATCAGAGGAGATGATTGGGCTTGAACACGCCACAGACTACTATGTAAATCCCAGCGATCGCCAACAATTCCTTGAGGTGCTGAAGCGGGATCGGGAAGTGCGAAGCTATGAAGCACAGGGGCGAAAACGAGATGGGACAGTGTTTTGGGGACTTTTCTCTGCTTATCTGAATGCAGACGATGACTACATTGAAGGGGTGATTGCGGATATTAGCGAACAGCAAGCTGCGCTACGCGAACGCAAGCAAGCAGAAGAAGCCCTACAAGCCTCAGAGACAAAGCTACGGACTCTAATTGAGGCAATTCCCGATCCATTGTTTGTACTGTCTGCTGAAGGGCGATTCCTTGAAATAATGGTACTGGAACCAAATCTGCTATGGCAACCCTTTGAGGAGATGATTGGTCAAACCATGCATCAACTCGGAAAGGAACAAGCTGATGAATTTCTAAGTTATATTCAGCAGGTGCTGAGAACCCAACAAATCCTCACAGTCGAGTACAGTGCTTTTCTAAATGAACGAGAAGCCTGGTTTGCGGCTCGCATTGCCCCAATCAGCCACGATCAGGTGATTTGGCTGGCGCGAGATATTACGGCGCTGAAGCAAGCAGAAGAAGCCTCAATTTTAGAGGAGCGCAACCGCATGGCACGCGAAATTCACGATACACTCGCTCAGGCGTTTACAGGTATTCTGGCTCAGGTAGGTGCTGCAAACCAGGTGCTAACGGATGATGTAGAAGCAACTGGGGCACATCTGGACCTGATCAAAGAATTGGCGCGAACTGGACTGACTGAAGCGCGGCGATCGGTCTTTGCGCTCCGCCCTCAGCTTTTGGAGGAGGGCAGTTTACAGAGCGCTCTACATCGTCTCATCGCTCAAATCAGAACTGCCGCAATGGATACCACTTTATATTATGAGATTGAGGGTACGGTGTATTCTCTACCGGCTGAAGTCGAGACTAACCTACTGCGAATGGGGCAGGAAGCATTAACCAATGCGATTAGACACGCCAATGCTGACGAAATTCGAGTGCAGCTAGTCTACGATCGCGATCAGTTTTGCTTGCGCATGAGAGACAATGGACAGGGCTTTGGAGTTGGCAGTATTTCAGCCTCTGAGGGTTTTGGCTTACTCGGCATGAGCGAACGGGCTGAGCGCATCGGCGCACAACTCACGATTAGGAGTCAACCTGGACAAGGAACAGAAATTATTGTCACCGTCAACCTTTGAGTGAGCATTACAATGAGCCAAGCTACGACCATTCGGGTTCTGATTGCGGACGATCACGCCATTTTTCGGCAAGGATTAGCCACGATTATTAACCGTGACCCAGATATGCAGGTGATTGCACAAGCTGAAAATGGGGAACAGGCGATCGCCTTATTTCGGGAACACCAACCAGATGTAACGCTAATGGATCTGCGAATGCCTGAAGTGGAAGGAGTTGCCGCCATTGGTGCAATTTGTGCGAGCGTTAAATCTGCTCGGATTATTGTACTGACCACGTATGATAGTGACGAAGATATTTATCGGGGATTGCAGGCAGGCGCAAAAGGATACCTGCTGAAAGAAACTGAACCTGACGAGCTTCTGAATGCGATTCGCACCGTTCATCGGGGTCAGAAGTATATTCCGCCTGATGTGGGAGCAAAGTTAGTACAGCGCCTCAGCAATCCAGAACTGAGTGAAAGAGAATTAGAAGTACTTCGCTCGCTGGCACAGGGAATGAGTAATGCGGATATTGCGGCAGCTTTGAGTATTGGTGAAGGCACGGTTAAATCTCATGTCAATCGGATTTTGAATAAGTTGGATGTGAGCGATCGCACTCAAGCGGTGATTGTTGCTGTTAAGCGCGGCATTGTCAGTTTGTAGGGTGTACTTTCGATCGAGTCGAGAGTCTAACTTAAGTTAGAGTCGGCCTTCTACTTTGCGATGGAACGATTACTCTATCAATTTCTACTGTCAAACTTTTAACTCACTATAGACGACAGGTTGAAAGCGACCACCTATATTGAATTTATGCAAACAGTCATGCAAATGGATCGAGCAAGTAAATTGCATGGTTCTATGCTTGATGCAGATGTAAAAACATGAGCGACGATCGTAGCCACAGGTCTTTACTTGTACCACCTTCAACTCAAGATTGGATTCAAGGTATTCTGAGTGCCAAGGTAGTGCTGGTGATGTACGGAGATTATCAATGCCCTAGAAGTGCGGACGTTTACAAGCTGATTAAAGCGATCAAACGAGAGCTTAGTGCTGCTTTTGGAGAAGATTATTTATGCTTCATCTTCCGTCATTTTCCACAAACACAGATTCATCCCCATGCTCAACGGGCAGCCGAAGCCGCCGAAGCCGCCGCCGCCCAAGGAAAGTTTTGGTTAATGAGCGATACCTTATTTGACCATCAACAAAGGTTGGAGAACGGTTATCTTGTCGAGTACGCCAATGATTTAGGGCTTGACATTCCTCAATTTCTCAAAGAGTTGTCTAAACAAGTGCATGTCGATCGCATCAACGAAGATATCGAAGGCGGAATAGAGAGTGGAGTAACGACTGCCCCAGCCCTGTTTATCAATGGAATTCGGTATACCGAGCGCTGGAACACGACGGAGTTGATGGCTGCCATGATTGCTGCAAGTCATTAAGTTCCCCGATCTTTGCTCCCAATTCATATCTGACTTGTCTGTAAGTGCTGTAAGTTATCTAATTTTGATGGCTAGGATTTTGCCTGTTTCAATGAACAAAATTGCCATTTTTTGAACCATGACAACAGTTACCATGCCAACAACTGAATTCCTGGGTATTGATTTAGTCAATTACAAATCAGTATTTAATTGAGGATAGTTCTATGACGCATTCACTAGTACAAGGCAAGAATAATCCTGGGCATGAAGGTAAACCTCAGACTGGTTCTCTTCGCGACTCTTCAGTTAACCATGCCCTGATTGCGATCGCGCAAGAAGTCACTGAGTTGCTGAGACAAACTTACCTGAGACAAACCGATGAAATTAAAACAGGAGAAACAGAATGATACTGCAAGATAAAGTGGCGTTAGTCACTGGAGGCACATCCGGAATTGGCAGAGCAACAGCGATCGCTTATGCCAAACAACAGGCAAAGGTGGTAGTAGTGGGTCGTCGAATGGATGAAGGTGAAAAAATAGTTCGATTGATTCAGGAAGCTGGCGGAGAGGCTATTTTTGTGCAAGCAGATGTCACGAAAGAAGCCGATGTTAAAGCAATGGTTGATAAAGTAGTTGACGTTTTTGGTCGGTTAGATATTGCCTTTAATAATGCAGGAACTATCGGCGAAAATCATTCATTGATTGAGCAAACAGAAGTGGAATACGATCGCACGATGAACGTCAATGTCAAAGGCGTTTGGTTGTCAATGAAACATGAAATTACTCAGATGTTGAAACAGGGAAGTGGTGCGATCGTCAATATGGCATCTGCAAATGGAGTCGTTGCATTTCCTACCTTCCCCCTCTACACCGCGAGTAAAAGCGCGGTAATCGGTTTAACAAAAGCTGCTGCGCTCCAATATGCCAAAGCGGGTATTCGCATCAATGTCGTTGCACCAGCGGTAATCGAAACAGATAGGTTTGAAGCAGCGACAGGTGGGCAGGATGAAGTCAAAGCTTACATGGCAGGACTTCACCCGATCGGACGGATTGGAACACCGCTTGAAGTTGCAAATGCAATCTTGTTTTTATCATCTGACATGGCATCGTTCATAACAGGTGAAACGTTGATGGTAGATGGTGGCTATGTAGCACAGTAGTCGATCGGCAATGCAAAATATTGCAGTGATCGAATGCGCGATGGCTAGCTTTTGCCTGTTTTGTTGAGCAAATTGCCAATCTTTGAACCATGCTAACAATTACAACGCCAACCCTTGAAGCCAAGCGCAAAGGCTTAACGCACATCCGATTACAGCAAGTGCTCGGCTATATTCGTACTCACCTTGATCGAGATTTGTCACTGACTGAGCTTGCAGAAGTGATTAATATTAGCCCGACTTACTTTGCGAGTTTGTTTAAGCAAACAATGGGAATTTCTCCACGTCAGTACGTGATTCAACAGCGTGTGGAACAGGCAAAGTTGATGCTATCGAAAACAGATTTGGCGATCGCAGACATTGCCCTACAAGTAGGCTTCTCCAGTCAAAGCCATTTGACGCAGCACATCAAGCGATTCACGGGAAAGACCCCCAAGCAGATTCGTTAGCACCATAAAAATCTGAAAATTTGCCCTAACAATCTGAAAGAAATCGAGCCTTGGAATTCATTACATTGAAGTTAAGTTAGGCAAGAATCTGAAGCAGCAACAGAATTAAGATTGTATCTTCGTCCACAGCGTCAACTAAGAATGGATCGTACGAAAATGAGTATTCAGCAATTAATCACGCCTGAAAAGCACAATTTAGGGGGGTTTAGCGTACAGCGCATCTTACCGAGTGAAACCCTAAAAATGGTTGGACCTTTCATCTTATTTGATCACTTAGGCCCAGCTATTTTTCCGGCTGGAAAAGGCGTCGATGTTAGACCCCATCCACACATCAATTTAGCGACGGTTACCTATTTGTTTGAAGGAAGCCTTCTGCATAGAGATAGTCTAGGTACAGTACAAGAGATTTTTCCGGGCGAGGTGAACTGGATGACAGCGGGCAAAGGTATTGTTCATTCTGAGCGATCGCCCGAGAGCTTTAGAGAGAAAGAATCTACTCTTCACGGCATTCAGACCTGGATTGCCCTCCCCGAAATCGCTGAAGAAGTTGAACCCAGCTTTTCACATTATTCGGCGACTGATTTACCGAGGTGGACTCAAACAGGCACCAGCGCGACCTTGATCGCCGGTAGCTATCAGTCTCACCAATCACCAGTTAAAACCTACTCTGCTACTCTTTACCTAGCGCTCGTTTTCACGGAGGGTAGTCAATTTCAGCTAGCGCCAATAGAAGGTTTAGAAAGGGCAGTTTATAGCGTCACATCCGGCTTATTCGTAAATGGAAAGCCTTTAGAGCCATATCGTCTAGCCGTTTTAGCACCGGATGAATCAGTAAATATCAGTGCGGGGGCTGAGGCAAAAGCAATGATTATCGGCGGGGCACCAGTGGGCGATCGCACAAAGTACTGGAACTTTGTGTCGAGCCGCTCAGCGCGTATCGAGCAGGCAAAACGAGATTGGCAAGACCGCCGCTTCCCGGCGGTTCCCGGTGAAACTGAATTCATTCCGCTCCCTGATAATTCAGATCACGGTAGTAGCGCGCCCCCTCTGAGTTGATGATGGTTAGGCGTTCTTTGCTGAGCGAGAGAACAGCAGCTTAACTCGTACAGCAAGACTTTCTACTATTTCGGATTAAGTCTATTTCATTCGCAAAACGCTTGGGAAATGATATGGAAGTCGGAATTGACAGTTTTGCCTCGGTTGGAACGAGTGAAAACGGCGAAACGGCGGATGCCGCGCAGTCCGTCGCCGAACTGCTGGAGAGAATAGAGCAGGCGGATCGTTCCGGCTTGGATATCTTCGGCATCGGCGAGCACCATCGGCATGAATTTTTAGATTCGGCAAACGCGGTTATTCTCGCCGCTGCCGCCGCACGCACCGAGCGCATCCGTCTAACCAGCGCGGTTACGGTGCTGAGCGCGGCTGACCCGGTGCGTGTGTTTCAACAATTCGCCACGCTCGATTTGATTTCAAAAGGTCGCGCCGAAATGGTTGTCGGGCGCGGCTCGTTCACCGAAGCCTTTCCGCTATTTGGATTTAGCCTCGGCGATTACGACGAGATTTTCGCTGAAAAGCTCGAACTCTTGCTCAAAATTCGGGACAACGAAACGGTCGATTGGTCGGGCAAATTTCGCCCCGCGCTGGAAAACCAAGCAATTTATCCGCGTCCGCTGCAAAAGCCGTTTCCCATCTGGATTGGGGTCGGCGGTACGCCGCAATCTTTCCTCCGCGCCGGAATGCTTGGACTGCCGCTCGTGGTTGCCATTATCGGTGGCGACACGCATCGCTTTCGCTCGCTCGTAGATTTATACCGTGATGCCGGAGCGCGCACCGGGTACGCGCCCGAAACATTGAAAGTTTCATTGCATTCAATCGGTTATGTCGCCGACACGACTGAACAAGCCGTTGAAGAATTTTTTCCGGGCTACGCCGAAACCTTTACTAAAATTGGCAGAGAGAGAGGCTGGCCGCCTGTTACGCGCGCCGATTTTGACGCGCAGCGCGGCGCAACCGGCGCGTTACTGGTCGGCAGTCCCGAAGAAGTGGCGGAGAAAATCCGCCGTCATAGCGAATCGCTCGGCGGCATTTCGAGAGTAACTTTTCAAATGGACAACGCGCAGATGAATCACGCCCAACTGATGCGCTCCATTGAACTGATTGGAATGCAAATGTCGCCACTCTTGAACAATTAAAATATGCGGGCATGGTTCAACTTAAGTTCCGTTAGGGTAACAAGACAGAGAGACGAGCTGGAACACCGCTTGAAGTTGCAAATGCAGTCCTGTTTTTATCATCTGACCTGGCAGCGTTCGTAACAGGTGAAACGTTGATGGTAGATGGTGGGTATGTAGCGCAGTAGTCGCTCGGCAGTGCGACACGTTGCGACCAAGTGGCGATCGACCTGCATCATCCGCTCGATCGCTCTCCGTGCCGTTGGTTCCTCAAGGGCATCCCGATAGTAAGCAGCGTTTGATTGAGCAGTAATACATCCAAAGGAGTCCATCATGACGACAACACTTGCAGGCAAAGTTGCACTGGTAACAGGTGGTTCTCGCGGTTTAGGAGCGGCGATCGTAGGGTATGCAAAAGCTCAAAACTTTTACACTCACAATTAACGAAAGGAAAAGAAATGGCTGAAAAATTTGGTGCAAAATCGACCGCCGACGAGGTGCTTTCCGGCATTAATCTCAAGGGAAAGCGATTTCTCATTACCGGTGCATCGTCGGGCATTGGGCTTGAAACCGCCCGCTCACTGGTCGCTCACGGCGCTAGCGTCGTCGGCGCGGTCAGGGAGCTTGCTAAAGCTGAGCCAGCCACTGCATCGATTCGTGATGCCGCGTCGCAAGGAGGTGGCTGCCTGGAATTGATCAATCTCGATCTGGCATCCTTGCAAAGTGTTCGCGCCTGCGCGGATAAACTGTTGGCTGACCGTCAGCCGTTCGATTCCATTATCGCTAACGCTGGCGTTATGGCAACTCCATTCGGTCGGACGATCGATGGCTTTGAAGTCCAGTTCGGGACGAACCATCTGGGTCATCTCGCCCTGATCAATCAGAGCGAGCCGTTGCTCGCCGATAATGGACGGCTGGTAGTCCTGTCGTCGCTCGCGCATCGCGGTGCCGATATCGACTTGGACGATCCGAATTTCGAGCAGCAGGTGTACGATCCATGGGTCGCTTATAGTCGGTCGAAAACCGCCAATTCACTGTTCGCTGTGGAGTTTGACAGGCGGCATCGAGATCGCGGCATTCGGGCTGCTTCGGTGATGCCCGGAAACAGTCTGACGGATCTACCCCGCCATTTCTCGCCGGAGGACTTGCAGGGACTTTTGAAGACTGTTGACGCAGCACGCACCGAAGCGGGTCTGCCGCCGAAAGAGTTGAAAGAAATTCCGCAGGCAGCCGCGACGTCGGTCTGGGCAGCAGTCGTGGCGAATAAAGACGAGATCGGTGGGCACTATCTCGAAGATTGTGCGATCGCGCCGATCAATGACACGCCCAACCCGTTTGCCGACGGCGTAAGGTCGTATGCGCTTGACGCTAACAAAGCTAAGCAGCTTTGGGCGAAAAGCGAGGAATTGATCAGCGCTGTATCCTAAAGGTTATCGCGCAAGAATTTGACAAAACACCCTAAGAATCTGAAAGAAACCGAGCCTTGAAATTCACTACGCTTAAGTTAAATCAAACGAGAATTCGACGCAGCATTCATAGGAGATTTCAATGCCTTATCGCTTCGACTTTTGTCAATAAAATTTAGATGCGTTTACCCTGGGATTTGGAATAGTCAGGAAAAACTATTCATGAGAAAGTTCATTCTTCGGTTAGTTATTATCGTTCTGGTTGTCAGTGGGCTTGTTGGCTCTGGTTGGTTGAATCGTGCAACCCCTGCTTCCACCTGTGACATCGCAACTCGCTCTACAAAAATCGAGAGTGGAACGCTTTCCTATAATCAAGCAGGGACAGGACAACCGATTTTACTGCTGCACGGATTATTTGCCGAGAAAGAGCAGTGGAATGGCATGATGTGCGAGTTGGCTAGAGCAGGCTATCAAGCGATCGCACCCGATCTACCCGGTTATGCCAAGAGTACTGGATTTACCGTGAAAGACTATGCACTAGAGAATCAGGTAGCCCTCTTGCACCAGTTTGTCGAGCAGCTAAAGATTCAATCCCTTGATGTTGCAGGTAGCTCGATGGGGGGCACGATCGCAGCCCTTTACAGCCAGCTTTATCCCAACCAAGTTCGCAGCCTCGCCTTTATCGGTTCACCGCTAGGCGTAACGAATTGGGCAACTAGCGTCAGAAAATCGATTATTGAGGGCATCAATCCCTTTATTCCGATTACCAAAGAGCAGTTCGATCTAGAAATCAGTCTGCTTTTCGTGACGCCTCCTACGATTCCGGATGAGGTCAAAACCGAGAAAGTGAACGATTATGTGAATCGTAATCGAAATTATCAGCAGACTTGGGACATTGTGAATCTTTATGATGATGTGCTTTGTCAGTTGCCTCACAGTCGGGTTCCGACCCTGGCAATTTGGGGTCAGGAAGACAAAATCTATGATATTCGGGATGTCGATCGCTCACATCGCTGTCTTCCAGGGAGTCAAATTATTCAATTACCCAAAGCAGGACATTTGCTGTTGATCGAAAACGCTCAGGAAACAGCATCGAATTATCTTGGTTTTCTGAAAAAAATCAAAAATCGATAGACGAATCAAGCATTCAGCAATTAGGCTTTGGTGTCGAGGAATTGAATCTCAGCCAGTTGTTGGCTAATGACCTGAACATTAGGCTTACAAAAGAAAGGAGATCGCTATGAAAAACAATGGAACGACATGACTATTTAGTTAAGTTGCACATCGCCTTTGGCTGGGAGCGAGAAAACTTTTTTGGTGTGCTACGAGGCTGTGATATCTGCATTTGCTACTAAACGGTAACTACCTTACCAAATCGTGCTGACTTACGAAGTTAGGTAGAACTTACCTACGCTGAATAGTATTGAAATCCCGTCACTGTTTATTCTAAATCAAGGAGAGTTGGCACAGATGGAATCTATGAAAGCAGCCGTATTAACTGCGTTTGGTGATGCTGAGAAGTTTGAGATTCAAACTGTCCCTATACCAGCATTGAAGGCGAATCAGGTGTTAGTCAGAGTTTGTGCAACCTCGATTAACCCGGTCGATTACCAAACTCGTCGTGGTGATTACAAGGAGATAGTTCGATTACCCGCTATCCTTGGAGTCGATGTTTCAGGGGTGATTGAGGCAGTTGGAGAAGCCGTGACTGATTTCAAGGTGGGAGACAACGTGTATTACTCGCCGCAAATTTTTGGAGAATTCGGTAGCTACGCTCAGTATCATGTGGCTGATGCAGCGATTGTTGCATTGAAGCCTGCAAATTTATCGCACATTGAAGCAGCTTCTTTTCCGCTTGCAGGCGGAACGGCTTGGGATTGTCTAGTGACTAGGGGCAATCTACAAGTCGGTGAAACAGTTCTCATCCATGCGGGTTCGGGTGGAGTGGGTTCGATCGCAGTTCAACTCGCCAAAGCGATAGGGGCATACGTTTTTGCGACGTGTAGTTCTAGAAACCGAGATTTCGTGACAGAACTGGGCGCAGATCGGGTGATTGATTACAAAAATGAAGATTACGTAGAAGTCATTCGTCAAGAAACAAATGGACTGGGTGTGGATTTAGTTCTAGATACGATCGGCGGAGAAACAATTCAGCGTAGTCTAGAAATCATTCGTCCCTTTGGTAGGCTTGCAAGCATTGTAGACATTGCAATACCGCAATCGCTTCTTAAAGCATGGGGAAAGAATCTGACAATTCATTTTGTTTTGTCACCCCAGTACCGAGCAAAATTAGAGGCTTTGACAAAACTAATCGAGCGTCAACAGCTTCGCCCAGTGATTGATTCAGTATTGTCTTGGGATCAGGTCGTTCTGGCTCACCAGCGTCTAGAGCAGGGAGGAACACGGGGCAAAATTGTACTGAAATTTACAGAAAATTAGACTAGCTTCACGGCGTTGATAATTGCTAAACGGATTGGAGTTCGATTTTTGAAGGTCAATATTGATTGAAACAGGAGAAACAGGATGATACTGCAAGGTAAAGTGGCTAGATTTTAGGAGAAATAGGAATGATACTTCAGAGTAAGGTGGCGTTAGTCACCAGTTGTCATTCTCTATCTTGGCATTGTGTCTACCCAGTATTCTGATGTCTCTAAAGATTAAATCAATGGCAGTTTTAAAACAATTTGGGATTCTATTTGTGTTGGGCATTGTGGGCATTGTGATGGTTACGATTACATCGATTCCATTAGTTGAGCAACAGTTGGCGAAACTGTCTCCAGAAATACTGGCAAAAGTCCCGCCACTGTGGGTTTTAATACTCCTACAAGGACTACAGCTTACAGTTCTACTGGCAATCAGCATTCTGATCGGAATTGGCTGTGCCTATCGCGTTGGATTACGCTCACATTTGATTGACTACTGGGTACTTCATACCTCTAAGATTCCATATTCTGTCATTGAGATGAAATGGAGCTTGGGTGTGGGTGCAGCGACAATGATCATTCTCCTGTTGCTCGATCGGTTCATGAAACATGCTCTACCTGAAGCGCTACAGGCATCCAATAACACAGAACCGAATTGGCTGAGTTCACTTACAGCAATGCTTTATGGCGGCATCACTGAGGAAATTCTGATGCGCTGGGGCTTAATGTCGCTGCTTGTTTGGATAGCGTGGAAAGTCTTAAAACAAGGTATTACGTTGCCAAGCCAAGGAATATACCAAGGTGCGATTGTGCTAGTAGCGCTGGTATTTGGGCTTTTACACCTGCCCGCAACTGCCGCGATAGTTCCACTCACTCCGCTTGTGGTTATCCGAGCAATATTACTCAATGGGATAGCTGGCATGGCTTTTGGTTGGCTCTTTTGGCAATACTCACTTGAGGCTGCGATGTTATCCCACGTCAGCTTTCATGCCTTTTCCTTTGCTCTTAGCCTTTTGTTGGCAAGATTTGTCTGAGCTTTCTTCTAAAGCGATTTCACGATCATTTCAAGAGAGAACAACCGGACTTAGATTTTAGGAGAAATAGAATGATACTTCAGGATAAAGTGGCGCTTGTCACTGGCGGAACTTCAGGAATTGGTCGTGAAACAGCGATCGCTTATGCCCAACAACAAGCAAAGGTGGTGGTAGTTGGTCGTCGAATTGATGAAGGTGAAGAAACGGTTCGATTGATTCAGGATGCTGGCGGAGAGGCTATTTTTGTGCAAGCAGATATCACGAAAGAAGCCGATGTTAAAGCAATGGTTGATAAAACGGTTGACGTTTTTGGTCGGTTGGATATTGCCTTTAATAATGCAGGAATGGGCGGCGAAAATCCCTCATTGATTGAGCAAACAGAAGCTGAATATGACCGCACTATGAATGTCAATGTCAAAGGTGTTTGGTTGTCGATGAAATATGAAATTGCTCAGATGTTGAAACAGGAAAGTGGTTCGATCGTCAATATGGCATCTGCGGTTGGAGTCGTTGCACTTCCTAACATACTCCTCTACACCGCGAGTAAACATGCGGTAGTAGGCTTAACAAAAGCTGCTGCGCTCCAATATGCCAAAGCGGGTATTCGCATCAATGCCGTTGCACCAGGGTCAATCCAAACAGATATGTTTGAAGCTGCTACGCTCCAATATGCCAAAGCGGGTATTCGCATCAATGTAGTTGCACCAGGGGCAATCCAAACAGATATGTTTGAAGCAGTTACAGATGAAGCCAAAGCTTACTTGACAGGACTTCACCCGATCGGACGAATTGGAACACCGCTTGAAGTTGCAAATGCAGTTCTGTATTTATCATCTGACCTGGCATCGTTCACAACAGGTGCAACATTGCTGGTAGATGGTGGGTTTCTAGCGCAGTAGTCGAAAGGCAGTGCGAAATGTTTAATACAGCATTTCAAGCGACTCACTAAAGCAACACTGAAATCGGTTCGCTAACTTCATAAGAAACTCCATAAGAATCTGCAAGAAGTTGAGTGTTGGAACTGACTATACTCAAGTGAACTAAGACAAAGAGAACTTAGGAGTTGATGATTATGTCCAAAGTTGTAGAACAGAAAAAGATGATGAACCAAAACAAAGAGATTTACGAGTGCGTCATTGTCGGTGGCGGTTCCGCTGGACTCAGTGCGGCACTGCTTTTAGGCAGAAGTCGCCGTCGAGTGTTAGTCTGCGACAAAGGGAATCCGCGTAACGCTCCCGCACACGAGTCGCACAGCTTTTTCACCCGCGATGGCATCAGTCCGCATGAACTTTTGAACATTGGGCGCGACCAACTCAAACCTTATAAAAGCGTTGAATTTCAAGCGATCGGGGTCAAGGAAATCACCCCATCCGGCAATCAATTTGAAGTAGTGTTTGAGGATGGCACAATAAAAAAAACGCGCAAAATTTTGCTGGCTTTCGGGGTAATGGATGAATTTCCAGCTCTCGAAAACTTTGGTGATTTCTGGGGCAAAAGCGTGTTTCATTGTCCCTATTGCCATGCCTGGGAAGTGCGCGACGAGCCGCTTGCCATTGTTGGAAATGGCGAAACGGGCATCGAAATGGCGGCATTGCTGAAAAATTGGAGTGCTAATTTAGTCCTCTGCACCAACGGCAAAGCCGATCTAACCGCTGATCAAAGGACACTGTTAAAAAACCATAAAATTCTTGTTCGCGAAGAGAAAATCATCCGACTCGAAGGCGATAATGGACAATTGGAAAACATTGTTTTTGAGACAAATGAGAAAATTGCGCGTCGCGGAATACTGATCAGACCAAAGCAAACACTCCGTTCAAACCTAGCTGAAAAGTTAGGCTGTGAGTTGAATGAATTCAATTTAATCAAGACGACCAATGTTTTTAACGAAACTAGCGTCAAAGGCGTTTATGCGGCAGGTGACATCACTTCACCCATGCAAGTGATCGTCGCTGCTGTTTTTCAGGGTAGCGTTGCTGCTAGCGGCTTAAATCACTCTCTGATTATGGAAGATTTCGTCTAAATCAAGGTAATTCAATCTTCATCAGAACAAGCATCGTGGCTGGTCTAGTTTCATAGACCAAGAGAGTAGGGAAAGTCATGCGTGTTAATTACATATCAAGTCTACAGAGCGATCTAATGATGCAATCTTTGTGGTTTTTTGGTTCTTACCTTACCATCCTTGCTGCTCGACGCCGGACATTTCGCACTGGAGACTCATGCAGAGGAGGTGGCAACGTTGATCCGCGCGTTCCTCGACAGAACGCTCGGTTCCACGCTGCGTCTTGAAGGTGATTGCACAAGAATCTGACAAAACATCCTAAGAATCTGAAAGAAACAGAGCATTAGGAATCATTACACTCAGACTATGAAAACAGCAGATAGGAAGCAAAAACACATTCTCCGCGATAAGGGACATTCCATAAAACTCTATCATATGCCCGGTGCCTGTTCGCTGGCTGATCTCATCGTTCTTGAATGGATTGGTATGCCGCACGAAATCGTCAGGATGAGTCTTGAAAGCATCAAGTCACCAGACTATAGCTGTAGCCAATTAGATTAGGGCACAGACTATAAGTCAAGATAGTCGCCGTAAAACGGCGTTGCTGATTCAGGGTATGAATTAACTTTTCGCTTGATATTAGAAAACTCATCATAGTTGGTTTATAGCAATTGGGAAATCTTGAATTCATACCTGTATTCAATAACGCCAGAGTATTTCTGAAGCCAAAACTGGTACACAAAGCAATGCGACAGGCATTGCATACTTCAGTTTTTGTCTAAGTCTTAACAAAACCGAACATTTGCAGGAGGTCTAATGTTTATCGATTACCTTACACTCATGCTGATTAATCTATCAGCTGGACTCGCTCTGTTAGCTGCCTATGTGTATTTTGGTCTTGGTACTTCAAATCAGAAACGCTGGATTCCTGGTTTTGGTGTAGTCGGCGCGATCGCTTTAGTCACTGGCTTACACATGACTTTTACCTGGCCCATTATTGGTAGTTTCAATGTTGCCTTTGGTGAAACAACTGTTCTGTTTGGCATTTTGTTTCTAGGAACTTCCCTAGCTCTGGCAATGGGTTGGGAATTATTTACCCTGGGCATTTATGGATTCTTTGCAGGACTGGTATCGCTTCTAATTGGCTTTCGCATCATAAACCTGGGAATAACACAACTTCCTTTGCTGTCAGGAATTGGGTTCATTCTCGTTGGCTTAGGAGGAATTTTTTCCGTACCAACCCTCTCTCTCAAATCAACCCGGCTCTTGCGAACTATTGGAGCAATTGTGTTAAGTGTGGCAGCTCTCATCTTTGCTTATATCGGATTGACTGCCTACTGGGCGCATCTTGCGGACTTTTCGAAGTGGACACCCCTGCTAAGATAGTCGCCGTAAAACAACCATCATTAATCACGTAACTAAAAAGGAGTTTGATCGTGCAGAAAATCACACTTGACACTATCACTGAAGCCGTCATTAATCATGGCGATCGCGGCAAATCTCACCCACGACTCTATGAAATTTACACGAGCTTGGTTCAACATTTGCATGACTTTGTGCGTGAGGTGAATCTGACTGAATCAGAATTGCAGCAGGGACGTAATTTTCTCAACCAGGCAAGTCATCACACTCAGGAGATTCCCTCTGGAGAGATCCATTTGTTGACGGATCTACTGGGAATTTCAGAGTTGGTAGAATTGCTGAACGATGCTCATCGCGGTACAGAAAGCAATTTAGAAGGACCCTTGTATGTGCCGAATGCACCAGAACGGCAGATGGGCGATCGCTTGGGTATTGATACAGAAGGAGATTCGCTTTTCCTGTCAGGCAGGGTTTTAGATTTGAACGGTCAACCGATCGCCAATGCTCTGATTGATGTTTGGCAACCCAGTTCCCAAGGATTTTATGACATCCAAGAGCCATCTCAGCCGTTGGGGAACTTTCGGGGACGTTTCAAAACGAACAAGAGTGGAACGTATAGGTTTGAAACCGTGGTGCCACTAGGTTACAAAGTGCCAAGCAGTGGTCCATGTGGCGAGGTGCTGCGACTCTTGGGACGGCATCCTTGGCGCGGGGCTCACATCCATTTCAAACTCAATGCTCCGGAGTACACTCCACTGACAACACAAACTTTTATTGCTGGCGATCCTCACCTGGATTCAGATACAACCTTTGCAGTGCGATCGGCGATCGTTCAATTGCAAAAGCACGAAGCACTAGACGAACTCAAGGCACACAATCAAAGTAAACCGTTTTACACGACTGAGTTTGATTTTGTGTTGAAACCCGCTACTCTCTAGCGGAGAATCATCAAGCAATGGTTGCACATTATGTCTACACCATCAATCCAGAACAATCTGCTAATTGGCATTTGGAAGTTAATTTCTGCAACTGCCATTTACGCTGATGAAACGGTGACTCCAGACGTGTATGGAACTCATCCGGTTGGCTACATCACTTACACATCAGATGGTCACATGATGGTGATGTTTTCTAGGAGCGATCGCTCACCGCTGAGTCAGGAGGTCAGATCACCGCTGACTCCCCAGATGCAATCTTTACCCGTGGAAGAGCTTGCTCAAGCATTTACAACATTCAATGCTTACGCTGGAACTTATACGTTGAGTGGCAACACAGTAACTCACCAGATCAAAATTGCATCAATTCCTAATCGCGTTGGTACAACGTTAGTTCGCACCTTTACTCTTAATGAGAGCCGACTAACGCTCGTGACGCCGCCAGCCTTGAGTGATGGTGTTGAAGCGGTTTTTGAGCTGCTGTGGGAACGCATTATAGCAAGGTGAGTTCGTTGTCGATAACGAAGTAGAGGCAAGTACCATCACTTTTCACTCACTGAAAACGTCGCTATCCTCGGTTATCTCGACGGACGAAACTGGCTCACTGGCGAATGATCGATTGCCGCTCCCTACCTGTTCGTCATTCTGCGTTGGGCAAGCAACACTCAGGTCGGACTACAAGGCTTTGAGAACCTGTCACGATTTGTAGACCGCATGAATCTCGATGCTGGTGTGCGTGCCGCGCTGGCTACCGAAGCAGAATCAAAGCCATCTTAGAGGCGGCAAACGCGGCGATCGCCCTCAGGCAACAATGAAGGATTCTTGTCGTTCTGAAGTGACGGTAGGCAATGGATGCTTGCCCCATCTTGAAGTCTGCTTAACACAGCATTGTTAAAACGGTGATCGATCGCTGCATAACAATTGTGATGCAACAGACAAAAACACATCATCAATTTACAACGGAGAAACCTCTCATGCCTTACATTACCGTTGGTCAAGAAAACTCTGCAACCATCGATCTCTACTACGAAGATCTTGGGACAGGACAACCGATTGTACTGATTCATGGATTTCCATTGAACGGACATTCCTGGGAGAAGCAGGTTTTAGTTTTACTGAATGCAGGATATCGAGTAATTACCTACGATCGCCGAGGATTCGGTGCTTCCAGCCAACCCTCGTTTGGTTATGACTACGATACCTTCGCCGCCGATTTGAACACACTGATGACCAAGCTTGACTTGCAAAATACCGTGCTGGTCGGTTTCTCAATGGGAACAGGTGAAGTCACACGTTATCTTGGCAAATACGGCTCAGAGCGGGTGCAGAAAGCCGTGCTGATGGCTCCCGTTCCACCGTTTCTGCTAAAGACAGACGACAATCCAGAGGGTGTTGATCAAAGCGTTTTCGATGGCATTATGAAAGCGATTATTGACGATCGTCCAGCTTATTTCTCTGCCTTTTTCAAAGAGTTCTTCAATGTTGATGTATTGCTTGGCAATCGCATCAGCAATGAAGCGATTCAAGCCAGTTGGAATGTAGCAGCAGGGGCTTCTGCTAAAGGGACTTTGGATTGTGTACCTTCCTGGCTCACCGATTTCCGCGATGATCTGCCCCGCATTGATGTGCCGACTCTGATTATTCATGGAGATAGCGATCGCATTCTGCCACTGGAGTCCACCGCAGCAAGACTTCCAAAACTGATTAAAAACAGTCAACTGGTTGTCATTCCTGGTGGACCACACGCGATCAACTGGACTCACGCTGATCAGGTCAATCCCGTGTTGCTGGACTTTCTTCAGCAGAAATAATCAGTGACCCTTTCTCCTCCGAAATTCACAGATCCTGAACTTGATCCGATTGTGTAATTGCAAGCCTAAACTTATGCTGATCCAAAAACTAAACGACTGTGAAGAAATTATCGCTGGAGATGGAACTGTTCTGCGCGAACTGCTTCATCCTGACAAACAAGATATCAACTTGCGTTACAGTTTGGCACATGCGATCTTGCCTGTTGGCGAAACTTCGATTCCCCATTCTCTAAAGACTTCTGAGGTTTATTACATCATTAGCGGTGTTGGCGAAATGTCGATCGACAGTGAAGTTCGTCGCATTGAACCAGGCGATACGGTTTACATTCCTCCAAATGCAATCCAGTTCCTTCACAACTACGGCGACGAACCCATTGTTTTCGTTTGTCTAGTTGATCCAGCTTGGCGCAAAGAAGACGAAACGATTTATGCACCAGTCTGATTCATGTAAATCTCACTGCTAGGGATGATTGCTCACGATCTTAGGAAACCCAGCCATCGTTTTCAGTCAATGTTCATTGAAACTCTCTAGGAGCCATCATGAGTACTGCTGTAGTGAATAGCACGTCCCATGTTGTGATGGTTGCCCATGCAGACACTGTTGCCAAACTCATCGATTGTACTGCAACCGCGCTATAGACGAGGCATAAACGCATCCGGCTACATCACTGGACAATCCTTAGTGATCGATGGCGGATACACAGCGAACTGACCCATTTCAAGAGAGAACAAGAGAGAAAAGACGAGCTTGATTTTCAGATCACATTTACAAGGAGGGATTCTATGTCAACTTTTGTCTTAGTTCATGGCTCCTGGCATGATGGTTCTGCTTGGCAGGCAGTCATTGATCAACTAGAAGCAAAGGGACATCATGCTTTTGCGCCCACGATCGCTGGGCATGGCAAAGGCGTGAACAAAAACGTCAACCATGCTCAATGCACGCAATCGGTCGTCGATTACATTGTGAGTAAAGACTTAAACGATATCGTTCTAGTCGGACATAGTTTCGGTGGGACAATTATTGCCAAAGTTGCTGAAGCAATCAGCGATCGCATTCGACGACTCATCTTCTTCAATGCCTTTGTCCTCAATGATGGTGAAAGCATCAACGATAACACCCCACCGCACTCTCAAGCGTTATCCGATCAGCTAGCGAGACAATCGGGCGATCATACGGTGATGCTACCTTTTGAGATTTGGCGAGAAGCGTTTATCAACGACGCTGACCTCGAACTGGCTCGATCGAGTTACGCACAATTATCGCCTGAACCGTATCAACCGTGGCTTGACAAGTTAGACCTAAAGCAGTTTTACTCGCTGCCCATCCCCAAAAGCTACCTTTACTGTACCGAAGACAACGTCCTTCCTCAAGGCGATTGGGGTTGGCATCCCAGAATGTCTACCCGCTTGGGGCTATTTCGGTTCGTGCAAATGTCCGGTAGTCATGAGGTGATGTTTTCCAACCCGGTCGGCTTGGCAGAAAAGATGATTGCGGCAGGACGTGACTAGCTGATGGTTGAGATGAACAACAGACAATCGCTTATCCCCGAAACAAGGGCGCTAACCGATCAGAATTTGACCAATCATCGTAGGAATCTGAAAGCAATCAAGCATTGGTACTGTCTATACTTCAGATCAAACAAACGGAATTAGCCGGCAACGCTTGCTGCTCCAGTAAGTTCATAGCGATCGAACGCAGCAGTGCATCTTCGTGCTGTTGTGTTCCTAAACTGCCAAAACAATTAGATAAGAAATCCCAAAACGAGGCGCTTATGAATTCACAAACAATTCAAAATCAACTCACCAGTCCTACTGACGAGTCCGCAATCCGTGCTTTCCATCACCAGATGATTGATGCTTAGAATCGAGGCAGCGGTGAAGACTTCGCTGCTCCGTTCAGCGAAACTGCCGATTTCATCGCGTTCGAGGGAACCCATCTCAAGGGTCGAAAAGCGATCGCTGCGTTTAATCAGCAAGCTTTCGACACGGTTGTCAAAGAAACACGCCTAGAGGGTGACGTGAATTTCGTCCACTTGCTGAATCCTCAACTTGCTCTCATGAATGGAGTTGTCAGGGTAATGCTGCCCGGACAACCCAAAACTTCACCGTCACGAGATTCGATGCAGCTATTCGTCGTGATGAAACGTGATGAAGATTGGCGGATTTAAGGGCTACTCAATGCCCGGAAGTTGACGCTAGAACGGCAATTCTTCTTGGACGAGTTTGACTCGCTGAGTGAAGAGGCTCAACGTCAAGTAACCGATTTCATTATAGATATCAAGCAGCGTCATCAAGCAAATCAATCTTGAGTTTTTAATAACGATCGCAACTTACAGCAAACTCGATTGTGCCTTTAACATTGTGCCATTAACAATACAGGAATTGATTTTCCTCCTGACAAACTACTGCACCAAAAATTGATCGAGGACTTTGACAAGCTGATGTCAACGAATGCAAGAGGACTGTTCTTGTCCATGAAATATGAAATTCAACAAATGTTTAACCAAGGATCAGGTGAGATCGTGAACAATTCGTCAACCGTTGATTCTCAAGAAGGATGTATGAACACAGCAAAACTCACCTCTTCAAATGTCATTACACCAACAAAACTCTCCCATCGAGAGCATGAAGTTTTGAAGCTAATGGTTGCAGGACATAGCAATCCTGAAATCGCCACAATACTCTACCTCGGTCAGAGTACAGTCAAGACTCACGTCCATGGAATCTTGAATAAGTTGGGTGTCAATCATCGGGTGCAGGCAGCGGTTGTTGCATTGCAAATAGGATTAGTTTGATTTCGTCGGAAACTGGGTTGAAATCGTAGGGGTGAAAACAATGCAAACTTTACTCATCAAAATCAATAGGAACATTACACAACCACAAACCACAGGAGTTTTCTAATGAACCGAAAGATTCTTTCAACTACAATCATAACCGCAATCACAATCACAATAACAATTCTATCCGCCGTACTGTTACCGTTCAATTCTCCATCCTTCGCTCAAGTCAGTCCACAAGTGATTCCCAGAATCGAAGTGATCGAAGATTCCGAGGGAATTCCACCCAGCTACCGTTTAGTCATTAGCCGAGCTCAGGACGATGTTTATGTCTTCTGTCCCACTAACTTCGAGCCAGAGTTGAACTATCTGCGAAATGTGAAGGGGATTAAATGTAAACCGTTTACCAGTCCTTAGAAGTAAACCAGTACGGAGTACCGGACAACCATTTTTACAAACGGCCGTTATACAACGCGGTAAGCAAACAAGGAGCATATCCAAAAATGGTTAAAGGTAGGTTAGAGGCATTCAGTGATGGGGTAATTGCTATTATTATCACCATTATGGTACTGGAGTTAAAAACACCTCATAAGTCAGATTGAGCTGCACTACGTCCGTTGATTCCAACCTTTCTAAGCTAGGTGTTGAGTTTCGTGCATGTTGGTATTTACTGGAACAATCACCATCACCTGTTTCAGGTAGTCCGACAAGTGAATGGTTCAACTTTGTGGGCAAACCTACATTTGTTGTTCTGGTTATCATTATAGCGGTTCTCAGATTAATGAGGTATACAGAAACCCTGTAGTGTCAAGCTTTCCAGGCAAAAAATCGTACCTCACCTTTTTCAAAAAGGCTATATTTCCCTTTGTCACCGCATGGATGGGTGAAAATCACTTTGCTGCGCTGCCTGTGGCGCTTTATGGTGTGGTTCTCTTGTTGGCTGCGATCGCCTACTTCACTCTGACCCGCACACTTGTTTTTCACCACGGTCAAGATTCCACACTTGCAAACGCTCTTGGTCGGAACTTTAAAGGCAAGTTATCGGTATTGATTTATGCAGTTACAATTCCACTTGCTTTTGCAATCCCTTGGCTTGCATGTGCATTATACGTTCGGGTTGCAGTTCTGTGGCTCATTCCCGATCGTCGTATTGAAAAGGCGTTGAACTCATAAAGTTCCATGTTCGGAATGCTTGTTTGTGAAATTAGATGCATCGAGTGAGGCGGATCTCCGGGAATTGCTGCAGAAAGCGATCGCGACCTATGGCAGACTCGTTGGTGGAGTCACAGTGCGCTAAAAGGAAAAATCATCATGTTCAGAGTTTTAGCAACTACAGAAATGCAAGAGGAAATTTAAGTGACAAAAAAGGTGAATCGGCAATGGTATCTTGCTACGCGACCTGTAGGTTCAATCACAGAATCGAACTATGAATAGAAACAGCTCTTTGACGGTACGAATCAGGGCAAACTCATCATTAATGTTTTAGAAGAGTAGGGACTAAGAAAACCATAAGAATCTGAAAGAAGTTAAGCATTGGAATCAATACAGTTGAGATAGAACGAACTAGGAGAATCTAACATGGTCAAAGAGCAAATTGTAGATAAACAAGCAAATGTACAGGCAACCCCCAACCTGACACTTGCTCAGGAAGCTTTACAAGCGGTCTGGGAAGAGCATATCGGGCACGAGTTTGGTACTCACAGCACTAAAGATGCTCTCGCTACAATGGTTGAGTACGCTTACGTGAATCACATTCCAGTAATGACTGGGGGAGTAGGGAAGCCGGCGCTGCGTGAGTTTTATTCCAAGTACTTCATTCCACAGATGCCGCCGGACATAGAGTTGGCTCCGGTCTCACGCACAATCGGAACCAATCAACTCGTCGATGAAATGCTAGTTAAGTTCACTCATACCATCCAGATGGACTGGATGCTACCTGGCATTGCTCCGACAGGGAAACGGATTGAAGTGGCAGTAGTAGCGATTGTCCAGTTCCGTGATGGCAAGTTAGCCCATGAACACCTCTACTGGGATCAGGCGAGTGTATTGGTTCAACTCGGCATACTTGATCCGGTTACACTGCCCGTTGTAGGGGTTGACAGTGCGCGCAAGGTACTTGATCCGAGCTTGCCCTCAAACGCACTGATCGATCGTGCAAGCGACCGCGACTAAAGGTTAGAACAAGCTTTCCATCAATGCTTAAACCTGCGATCGCAGGTCTAAATGTTTCTCAGCGATTGACTGGAATGACATTGAAACAGGTTTGCGAGGTTGTGTTTCTTTGCTCTGATGCTGCCAGCTACATCACTGGGCAACCCTTAGTGATCGATGGTGGATATACAGCAAGTTGATTGAAACAGTTCTATCTATAACATGAAACTATAGCCCTTTACACACAAGGATATGGCGATGCGTAGACTCGTGAGTTCACCAAACGCCGTTGGCAACCTCACCTTTCAAAACACTGAAGTTCCTACTCCGAAGGTTAACGAGTGCTTGATTCGCGTCAAGGCATTTTCGATGAATCGGGGCGAACTCAAGCGATCGCAAAACGATCCACTGGGCACTCCAATTGGCTGGGATGTCGTTGGCGTTGTTGAACAAACAGCACAGGACGGCAGTGGTCCACCCACAGGGACAAAAATTGTTGCCCTCTCTATCCGCTCGGAGGGCTGGGCAGAATATGTAGCAATTTCGACTCGCTGTCTGGCTATCATTCCCCAGGGCGTATCACATACCGATGCCGCCACACTGCCCGTCGCGGGGTTAACAGCACTGTATGCAGTGGAAAAGGGATCTCGTTTACTAGGAAGTCGGGTGCTGATCACAGGGGCAACAGGGGGAGTGGGACTCTTCGCCATGCAGCTTGCTCGGATGATGGGAGCCAGCGTCGTTGCCCAAATTCGTCAGCCAGCGCAAGAAGCATTTGTGGGAGATTACGGCGCGGATGAAGTGGTGGTGACCGAGACCGGGCAAGAAGCCAAGCAGTTCGCGCCTTATCGACTGATTGTCGATGGAGTAGGAGGTGAATTGGTCGGGAAGCTAACTGCGTTTTTGGCTCAAGGAGGCACCTGCGTTTGTTATGGCAGTAGCAGCGGCAACGAGATGAAGCTGTCCCTGGCAGACTTCTATTCCGAGAATGGAGGACAGCGCACGCTTTACGGGTTCACGCTGTACACCGAAGTAGAGATGGAAATCGCTAGTTCTGGGCTGGCTCGTCTGCTGAGGTTAGTTGAGCAGGGGCGGCTCAAAACGCATATTGATCGAGCAGTTTCGTGGCGTGAAGCAGACGTAACGTCGGCTGATTTGATCGGGCGAAGATTTTCAGGTAAGGCTGTGCTGCATGTGGACTAATTGTTGTTCATCGGCTGAGTCATGTCAGCCACCTCGGAATAGATTATCGCTGAGCTTTATTTACAAAGAATGAAACAATTTACCTTGTTTACTTTCCTGTATCTGGCACTGGGAGTTTGTCTAACGGCGATCGCCCTTGGATACCCAAATCTGCCTTCGGGTCTTCAAATAAGCCTGTTCATCAGTGCAGGAGCGTCCTACCTCGTTTGTCTCTTCAGTACCTTCCCATCTTGGCGGGAGATGACAATCCGTTTCTATCGCAGGCGGAATTCAGCGGTCATTCTACCCTGGTTGGTGATTGGATTCAATCTTGTTTGGATGATCTGGGAAGTTCAGGGTCAGAACTGGGCAATGGAAGCCATTTTACAAGCGTTTTCGCGGCTAATAGTTGTCTTACTTTTTGCAGAAATCATTGTGATTACACAGCAAGTGAATTCTGAACATTAGGGTCTAAATCGGATGATGCCGAAACAAACTCGTTTCAGCAACGCGAGATAGAGCAAATATACTACACAAGGAACGCCATGAATAAGCCCGAGTTTTTTGTCACCCCCGGGTATGGGGAATACATGTTGAATGAATTGCATTACTCCCAAGCGGTAAAAATTGGCGATCGAGTGGAGACATCAGGTCAAGGTGGCTGGGATGACAATCTGCAAATTCCCGAACCGCTTGCGGATGAGATTGCCCAGGCGTTTCGGAATGTAGAGCGAACCTTGGCAACTGCTGGTGCGGATTGGGAGGATGTTGTCCACGTCAATTCTTACCATGTTGGCGGGTTTCCCCCAGAAGTTAACGATGTGATGGTCAGGCTATTTCGCCATTACATGCCCAACCATGCCCCAATTTGGACACAGGTAGGAGTCGCGGCTCTTGGGCTGCCAACGATGCGGATTGAAATCCGTGTTACTGCAATTGTTCCGTGAATTTTGCACAAGCGGCAACGGGGTGATTCGGTGGCTAAGAAGGACGCACCGATCGGGAAACCGCTCTCGCTCCGTTAAAGCATCTACTTGAACAGAGGAGAAATTCAGATGTCAGACAAAAATAAAGCAATCTTAGAAGCGGCAAACGCGGCGATCGCTCAGGGCAATTATGAAGAATTTTTGTCGTTCTGCACGGACGACACGCAATGGACATTGGTAGGCGACAAGACCCTTCAAGGGAAGGAAGCCGTTCGCCAATGGATGGCAACGGAGTATGTGGAACCGCCTTTGAATATCGTTGCGAACTTGATCGCTGAGGGGGATTTCGTCACGGCACTCGGCGACCTCACAATCAAGGACGAAGAGGGGAAGACGGCTCATTACTCGTACTGCGATGTCTGGTGCTTTCGCGGCGGCAAGATGGTCGAATTAAAGGCTTTCGTGATCAAAACCAAGGTCAAGGATGAAAGCAGCAACGCGGCATAAAAGGAATCGATTATCATGAAAATTTTTTCTCATCACCTGCGAGAACGAAACTTGAAACCCACATTCCGCACCCTCAACTGGCACACACAGTTGGGGTGCTAATGGAGAGTAGATCGGTTTGTTAAACTTGAGTATAAATACTCAGAAAGCCGTGTCATGATCGCGGATGCGGGTCAATTCTGAAAAATACCCCTCTTCTGTCACTCTGGGAAAATAAAAGTGAGAGCCAAATTTTAACTGTAGATAGAGCGGGGATTTGAGCGTTTATTTTCTAACAGAATGGCCCAAATCAAGATTTTTGATAAAAGTCTTATGCTCTAAGCATCCCGGATTATTTTATGCCGAAAGTGACAAAAGAGGGGTATCCCTCTTTTGTCACTCTGGGAAATTAAAAATGAGAACCAAATTTTCAACTGTAGGTTTATCAAGGATTTGAGCATTTATTTTCCAACAGAATGGCCCAAATCAAGGTTTTTGGTAAAAGTCTTATGCTATAACCATCCCAGATTATTTGCTGCCGAAAGTGACAAAAGAGAGGTATGTAGTAAATCGTACAGAAGTAAGCTTTCTAATATCTTAAGCTTCAGCGGTATTTCGCATACAGGATTATGCACACTATACAAGAACTATCGTGCAATTCTGCGTTTGTATTGCCTCGAAACTGCACCTTTAGTGAAACTGATTGGAAAGCCCTTGCGCCGTTTTGGTATCCGATCGCGTTCTCGCATCAAGTCACAGATCGACCGTTTGCCGCAAAGGTGCTAGATGAACGTCTCGTGCTGTTTCGACATTCCGATAGCTCGATCGTTGCAGCACGGGATTTGTGTTTGCATCGTGGTGTTGCTCTGAGTTTGGGATGGGTTGAGAACGATGAACTCCAATGCCAATATCACGGCATCGGCTACGACAAAAGCGGTCAATGCACGCGTATTCCCCCTCAACCAGATGCCGCAATTCCCGCTCGGCTGAAATTGACGACCTACGCTGTCACCGAACGCTATGGTTTAGTGTGGGTAAGGCTCGTGGATAACGGTTCGGTGCATTTTCCATACTTTCAGGCATGGAATGATCCAGACTATATTCAGGTTCTGCCAGCCAGCGTAGCTCACGAAGCTGCCGCAGGTCGTCAAGTCGAAGGCTTTCTGGATGTGAGTCATTTTGCGTTTGTTCACACCGAATCCTTTGGCGATCGCGAAAATCCAGAAGTGCCAGATTATCCCGTTGAGCAACTACCACCCGGGTTTCACGCTGCGGGATGTCAGCACGGTGAGCAACTATGCGCACAATCTAAAGCATCTGAGTCCGCCTGGGTTTAAGTGGCGTCGATTGTTTGAAGTGTAGCTGCCGTTCACAGCGAAGTTAAGCGTTACCTTTGGGAACGGGCAGTTAGACATCCTGAATGCTGCCTGTCCGGTTTCAGGCCGCAAAACGCGCTTGGGTAGTGCCGAGAGGCCACAATTTTGACAAAGATGGACCGCTGCAAGACACGCTGGACTTTAACCATCAAGTGTTTGGCGAAGATAAGGACATTGTTGAAGAACAGTATTCCGAAGATTTACCGATCGCGCTGCAAGATGAAGTCCACATTGCCGGGGATAAAAGCTCGATCGCCTATCGCAAAGGATTGGCCGCATTGGGTCTAGGACGATCGTTTACCGCCTAACTCCTATCTCAATTAAATTTCGGATATCCAAATCATGAGCGCTGATTTAGAATTTCAAAAACCAATTCCACCAAAGCAATCCTACACAGGTTGGCAAGCAGCACTGGCAGAGTTCTTTCAGTTTGATTTCTACAGAACCAATTTCAGAACAGAGACGCTCGCGGGTATCACCACGTTCATGACGATGGGATACATCTTAGTCGTCAATCCGATTATTCTGTCAAACGCGATTTTTCTACAACAGCCTGGAGATTTGTTTTCGCAATTGGCTGTAGCAACCGCTGTGGCGTCGGCAGTTGGAACCTTCTGCATGGCAATTTTAGCCAACTACCCGTTCGGGCTCGCGCCTGGAATGGGAACGAATGCCTTTTTTGCTTTTTCAGTTGTAATCGGACTGAAAATCGATTGGCGGTTGGCGCTGTCATGCGTGTTTGTTCAGGGACTAATTTTTATGCTTCTGACGTTGACAGATGTACGTAAGTTATTGATCGCGGCAATTCCAAAGTCGCTCAAGCACGCAACCGCAGGTGGGATTGGCTTGTTTATTGCCTACATCGGGATGTCAGGAGATGTTGTTAATGGGGGGGCCGGATTGATTGTGGCAAATCCAGCCACAAAAACGGCGTTTGGCAGCTTAGCAGAACCGAACACGCTACTGGCTGTGGCGGGTTTAGCGATTACAGCCGGATTGGTGGTGCGGCGCGTCAGAGGTACGTTACTATTTGGAATCTTTGGAACTGCAATTTGGGCTTGGCTGTTCAAGGTTTCACCCCCACCTCAAGGATTTTTTGCGCTGCCGGAACTGCCAAAAGACATTTTTGGTCAAGCATTTCTGGGCATTTCTAATCTGAATGCCGAGAATTTTATTGATTGGATTGCAGTGCTGTTTGTATTTCTGTTTGTGGATATTTTTGACACCATCGGGACGTTAACGGGTGTCGGAATGAGGGCCGGCTATATCGGCCCGGATGGCGAGTTGCCGCGTGCCAATAAAGCATTGATGGCAGATGCCATTGGCAACACAATCGGTCCAATCTTCGGTACGTCGAGCGTGACGACTTATGTTGAATCCGTCGCAGGCGTTGCTGAAGGCGGTAGAACTGGATTTACCGCTTTAGTTGTGGCAGGATTATTTACGGCGTCGCTGTTTTTCATTCCGGTGTTTAAAGCGATTCCGGCTTTTGCAACGACGCCGACGCTGGTTATTGTTGGCGCGATGATGTTAGGTGAGGTGAAAGAAATTCCCTGGGATGATATGTCGGAAGTGATTCCAGCGTTTCTAACGATTTTCCTGACTCCATTAACGTATTCGATCGCGGAAGGGTTGTCGATCGGATTTATTGCCTATCCGATTGTGAAAACCTGCCAAGGTAGAGCCAAGGAAGTGTCTGGGGGAACTTGGATCGTGGCGGGCATCTTCGTGATTCGGTTCATCTTTATGTCGCTGCGGTTTCATCATTCAGCAGCCTGAGCCGGCATAGGGAGATCCAACTGCTAGGTTTGAATCACTTATATCAAGTTCGATCTCCCTGATATCTTGCAGCAATGTCAATCAGGGGATTTTTCGTGGGGTCGGGCGGGTTTATCCTCCCCAACTTTCCATCACTTTAATTTCTACCTCGCAAGGAATCGGAGAGAGAAATTTATTCCCGGCTCTCACCATACATTTTTTAAGCATTGCTTTAACGGGCTTTACTTCTTCGATAGGAGACTCTATTAAAATTTCATCGTGAACCACACAAATCAGTTTATACCATTTTTTTAAAGATGTGATAGAGATAAAGAATGTAAAATCCAAGACCATCCGGTGAGAAAACAAATG
>NZ_JAUBQS010000054.1:0-41248 GCF_036701355.1 Microcoleus sp. Pol12B3 | reverse complement strand
CTGACCTATCTTTTTTTATCACAAGTTGGTCAACGCCTCACCTGCTCTGAGTTCTGACGGGGTTGTCACCCCGTCAGCGAACATATTTTCATATTGGGACAAGTTGGGGAGCGTCTGAATCAACTATTTTCCCGCTTGTAACTAACATCGAATCAACTTTAATGAAAACAAGAAAGTTCCGGATTCCGGGGAAAAAAGCATTACTCAAAAATTCTGATTATCCAAAAGTCGCGGTGATGGATGTCACGAAAACAGCTATTGAAAAACCCAAAAATAAACAGATAAAATGTTATTCACTCAATAAAAAGCAGCAGACTCTAAAAACTTAAATTATTAATTTCTCTAGAAACCAAAGAGATTATTTGCACTGCTTTTGGACAGGGCGTTGCCACGATTTCAGGTTGTTTAAAAAAGAAAAAATCATTTTCATCCCGCAACAGATACCTTACAAGATAGTGGCTATAAGGCATAAAGGACGATCGGCAGAATAGTTATATTCCCAGAAATAAACCTAAAAATGGGCAGCCTGCTCTCTTAGCAAAAAACTTTAATCTAACTCTAGCCCAGAAAAGAATAGGGAATTGAACACGTTAATCGGACTCTCAAAATTTTCTCTCATTTAGTCGAGTCGTTATCGGAATCGTCGTCGCCGTTATGGTTTGCATTATAATTTGTTGTCAGCAATTTACAATTATGAGTTAGCTCTAGGCGATTAAATTTAAAGACTTTAATTATAACATATATTTTTTTGGCAAGAGGTCTAGTGAATTCGACTTAATAAATATTTGTAATAAGTAAGTTAAGTAAATCTTATAATGCACAATGTGCTACGGGCTTTAGTCCGATAGTTTATACTTAATCTTGTCCAGCAAACGCTAAGGAGGTAAGGAAGAGTGAGTACCCAACCCGCTGCGAAACCCAGACTTAATTCTGCGTTCAAACAACTGATGTCCTTACACTGGGTAATGTCAGGTTGCTATTTAGTGCTGTTTATTGGCGGTATTTCTATGGCTCGATTGCCAGGACAATTGTTTATTCGAGGCCCCCTTTACGATTTTCACAAATCCGTAGGAGTGCTGACAATGGCTTTACTGACTTGGCGGATTTTAACTCTGCTGCGGGTATGGTGGAAAAAATATACGAAACGCCTGCCAAAGTTTACAAAGGAATGGTACAAAAATTTTGCTCTGCACGCAAGTTTGTACGTTTTTATGTTGCTAGTTCCGGTTGCTGGTTTCTTGCTTTCTAACTCTTACAAAAGTAACAATGTGAAATTTTTCGGAATTGTTTTGCCGGATATGTTTCCCCACAATTCCGCAATAGTTGATATGGCTAGGAGTTTGCATTTTTGGCTGGCGTACACATTTTTAGCGTTCGCGATTTTGCATATTATAGATCAGAAGAAAGTTGTGAGGGCTAATTGGCGCCGATTGGCAAATTTTGTTCGCACTAAGTTCGCAAAGTCTCAAAAGGTTGGATAAATTTGCGATGGGTACTATTCTCAATTGGTAGTGGTAGGGTGCACGCTGCCTACCTTACATAATTAGTTGATGCGTCCAGGACTATTTAGGATAAATTGACTGCAAAACTCGCTATTTTCCACGGTGATATTCTGAAACTTCTCCCATCGTCTGACTTCTGAGGCAAATTTATGGGTTGTTCTAATAAATCGACAGGCTGGCTAATCGCCAAACCAAAATCGCTCTTGAATTCCAACTTCGCCTCTTCACCATGACACTCGCAACACCGCAAAATCCAGACATTAGAATCGTCTTCCGATTGTTTGAAAGCCATCAGCACTAAATTTTCGGCGGACAAATCCAAAAACTTGCCAACTGCGGGCAGAGTCTTGTGGCTATTTTCCTCTAACTTGGGTACCACCTTTACTAGCAGTGGTAAATTCAATTCGTACCCCTGTCGAACCGTACCTGCCTCCTGCCAATTTCCGCTGTGGGGATAAACTGCACAAGTAAATTCGGAAACTCCTACATCTGCTTGTTCATCCGGCCAAGTCGAGGCGCGAAGCAAAGTCAGCCGAATGCGATTCGGTTGAAGGGCACAACCGTATTTGCAATCATTGAGCAAACTCACTCCAAAACCGTCATTGCTGATATCAGTCCAGCGCAAAATCGGCACTTCCCATTTGGCTTTTTCGGCGGCTGTTTGCGGCTTGGTTGTGCGTGCGATCGCACCGCCGGGAATTTCGCAAGTTGCAAAATCTGCTTCTACATTTAACCCAAAGGCTGCTTTTACTAAAACGTGCTTTTCTTGCCAATCTGCAACTGTCTTGATTTTCAGCAGCGGCGAACCTATTTCTACTATATAATCTTGGCAAAACTCCGATTTGCCAATTTGTCGGACTACGCGCAAACTCTGCCGTATTTCTCCCTGTGCTATCCAGGAAATATCTTTCAGTATCGGCGCTGGTAGTTGATGTTTTTCATAATTTGGGTCAATGTTCCAAGCATCCCAATATTGACCGCTGTCTTGAAATGCTTGCAGTTGATTGCCGCCTGCTGCATTCAGGACTTCTCGGTTATTTACTTTATCCCAAATGCTGGATAAATCCCCGGTTTGTCCGTCTATTGTTGCCCGAATAAATTCATTTTCTAAAACCATTTGTGCGGCGGCAAAAGGCGTTTCTTGACTAACTGTGTTTTTTTGTGCTATACCGTATGTAAGTTTTGATAACTCTGTCTTTTTTTCAGTTTCTGGACTCGCGGACGCATTATCCACAGTTTGAGCGTCTTCGCGACACAGCCAAAACACCTGGTAGCCAACGGCAGGGAGATTATTTGCCCAGAATAATAGTTTAGATTCAGATTCGAGTCGATCGCCCCTGACAATCTGCGAAGCCAGTCGCCGTCGGGACAAGTCGTAAATTTGCCAAGCTGAATCAGCAGCATCGGGAAGCGGTACAGCGACAACCTCAGAGCGCGACCAATTGAGAGTATTGAAAATCAAAATCGGTTGAGCGTCGGGCTGCGGAGGATTCGGCAGAGAAATTTTAGCCGAGATTGCATCCAAAGATTTTAACAGGATTTCGCGACAAGTGCGATCGACCTCGGTAAAGGCTAGATTAGCATCGGCGTAGACTTGGGCGATCGCAGAACCGGGCAAAATATCGTGAAACTGGTTAAACAAAATCTGTTTCCAAGCAGATTCTAACTCGGATTTCGGATAAACCGCACCAGTACCAATCGTTGCCAGCGAAGACAACAACTCCGCTTGGTAGAGCAATTCTTCGCAGCGACGGTTTTGGCGTTTTTGGTCGGCGTGAGTCGTGTAGCAACCCCGGTGGAATTCTAAATACAGTTCGTCTTTCCAAATGGGAAGAGTTTTGAGTTGTGAGATGGGAGGATTTGCATCCTTCATTGCCGACAAGTTTGAAAATTCTAGCGCCCCCAAATTCTCCTGATTGTCGGATTCTGGAACATCGCTTTCTGGCTTAGTTGTCGTAACTTCCGGCAAAAACTGACTCTCAATCAAAGACAAATAATCAACCGTTTTCGCAAACTCCAACCTTGGGAAAAAAGGCGACATTTTCCAGCGTTTCGCCACCTCCAACATATCACGAGTCGGGCCACCGCCGTGGTCGCCAACCCCAGGCAACCAAAGAGCATCTTGCAAATTAGTTTTAGCTTGCCAGTCAAAAGCATAACTTGCCATTTTCACAGATTCTATACTTTCGCCAATTGGAGGAGACATCATGCTAAATATTTTCGTACCGTCCAACCCTTCCCACCAAAACGCACCGTGGGGAAATTCCGTTGTATCGTTCCAACGCAACTTTTGCGTCACAAAATAGTCAACTCCGCCTTGCCGCAAAATCTGAGGTAATTGCCACCCAAAACCGAAAGTATCCGGTAGCCAAGCCACCCGCATCAATTCCCCAAATTTTTCTTTTGCGTAACGCTGTCCGTAAAAAACTTGCCGCAGCATTGATTCAGCGGAAATCAAGTTTAAATCCGGTTCTACCCACATCCCGCCGACAACTTCCCAACAACCGGCCGCCACCTGTTTTTTAATCGCAGCAAATAAGTCCGGCCGATGTTCTTCCATCCAAGCATAAAGCGCCGGAGTTGAATGGCAGAAAATTAAATCGGGAAACTCCGATTGCAATTTCAATACCGACTCAAAAGTTCGCTTTGCCGCTTCCCAAGTTTCCGGGACAGGCCACAGCCAAGCTAAGTCTAAATGAGCGTGACCGACCAAATAGATTTTACCTGTATATATAGATGTCCGATCGCCAATTTCTCCTATATATATAGATGTAGCCTTGCCGTTTTCTCCAACCTCCGAAACTTCCTCTCTTCTTCCTCCCTCTGCGCCCTCTGTGCCCTCTGCGGTTCCCTCATCCAAATCCTTAGAAAAAGATGTCCCATCGCCACTTTCTCCTATATATATAGATGTAGTCTTGCCATTTTCTCCAACCTCAAAAACCTTCTCCCTTCTTCCTCCCTCTGCGGCCTCTGTGGCCTCTGCTGTTCCCTCATCTAAATCCTTAGAAAAAGCCCGCAGATATCCAAGTAAATTCTGTCGCAAAACAGACAGGGAGCGATCGAACTTTTCGCGATCGCCCACCGCCGACCAATCAATTAAATCCATCGCCAAATCAATCTCAGATTTGAGCGTTTCCCCCTTGACAAACATGGGGCGATTTGCTATTGTTTTGGTGGAGAGGTATTGGGAATTTAGATTTTCTAAATTGTGAGTTAACGAATTTTGCAAAATCTCTAATTCGGCAGCCACAAAACCCGGATCGAAACAAGAAGAGTCAGCAGCTTCATACAAACAAATCGATCGCACTAAAGCACCTTTATCGTGACCCGGACTTACCAACCGCAAAATTACTAAAAATTCATCTCCGGGATTGGCCGACGAACTCAACAAAACTCGATCCGCAAAATCAAATAAATCTCCCTGTCCGACTAACTCGCCGTTGACAAAAATTTGAGCATCTTCTGCCCACCAAGTCAAGCCCAGCAGCAACCGCAAACCAACCACAGGATAGCCGTACAAATTGTCAGGAATTACAAATTGCTGGCCTAAATACAAAACTTGCTTCCCAGACGGCCAAGCAATATGTCCTTTGCTGTTAAGTTCAGCAACAGGGCTGTTACAAATATTTACCGAAGAGACAGCCGAGTCAGAATCGCAGTACCTCCAACCAGACTGAACCTCCACTTGGCTGAGGCGGCGCAACTTCTCGACAGTGGCAGAAATATTGTTGCTAGCAGGTGACACAGAAGCGCTCATATTTCGCTAAAATAGGAATTGTGTATTAATCAAAAATTGGATTGAACCGCCCCGACGCAAAGGACGCGAAGAAATAAAGGTTTCAGAGGGTTTGAAGCTGCGATTAAGATCTCGCTTTGATTTTACAGCAATATTCAGCTATTCCAGCGCGAATCAAAAATCTGAATTCAAGAATAAAACTTATGTCCAACGGTTACTACGGCCCATACCAAAGCCGACTATTAAATTTTATATCGAAACAGTCCCGCCAACTCGCTGACAATTGCGATCGAACTTGGCGTCAAATTAAAGAAACAACTCTCACCGCCACCCAAATTCTGCTTTATCCAGCTTATTTGCTGGTGCAAAGTTCCCGACTGCTAGGCCGACAGTTGCGGGAATCAAGTCAAAAAGTAGATTTACCGGAATTGCAAGAATTTGGCGGGGACGAAAATGCCGATTTGCCACAAAATTGGTATCAGGGGGAAACTTCCGAGGAAAGTTCGCTCGCCGAAATTTTACACCTAGCCGAAAATTTACTAACATCCTCGCAAACTGCGAAAACTGTAGCCAGCTTCCCGCTGTTAATTAATCAGGGAAATACTGCTAGCGATTTACATCCGGCAATCAATTTTAGCGGACAAATCACAAAGCATCAAACAACTTCCGTCTTAGAACACCCGCTGGCTAAAACTGAATTAAAACCGCAACCGAAAGTTGAGGGAATTGCCAGTTTTATCCCAGCCCGCACTTTAGTATTGGTCGGAAAAGAAAATCAGATATTAGATATTTTGACACCCGAACAGCAGGAACTGCTCGAAGGTCGCATAACTTGGGAAGTAGCCAACTGCGGGCCCGAACGGCGGGAAATTACCCAAAAAGAATTAAAATTTAATCTCGGTTTGGAATCAGCGGCCAAAAAAGCGCAGTTGCCGCCGGTGCGTCGTTTTTGGGAATTGATGGCATGGCTTCAGACGAGTCCGGTTGCTCTGAAAAGAAATCAGTTTGGAGAATCAATCCTCGCAGTTAAAAAATCGATCGACCGCAATGCCATCCTAGTCCAAAAAGCCCGCGCCCAGATCGAAGCAAAAACCGCACAGCAGTCAATTGCGGCATCGAATTCGATCGACCACAATACCCCAAAACTAGAAACTAATTTTAACAGCAAGTTCGATCGACCCCCTACTCCTCTCTCCTTTGTTACATTACTCGATCGCGCCGCCGTCAACATTGAGGAATTAACCCTGCCGCCATCGGCAAAAACAACCGCCGCACCCACAGAAGCCCCCGGAGTCAAACTTAATACATCCGGCACAGACGCCAATGTAGAATTGTCAGCCCGCGACATCCTCGAAAAATACGCTCGCAACATAGAACAAATGATTTGGTCGTCAGTAGACCACCTTTTGGGCAAAGAAACGGCAGCAAGTGATAATACGGAGAAATCAGTCGCAATTCAGTATTATTTGAAACAGCGACAAGAACTAGAAAACACACAAAATAGCCCAGAGGTCGATCGGCCTTGGCTCAACTGGCAAGACTTATTCGGGGAAGCAGCACCTCCGCATTTAATAGACGGCAGTTCCGAACCAGAGGCAGTCGTTCAAAGCGTAATATCACAAACCCGCCCCAAAGTCAAGCATGAAATTGCCGAATTAGGAGAATTGCCCGAAGGTCGATCGACCGCAGTCTCCATATCCCCTTACCCCGAAGCACTTCACCGCCTGCTGGGGCAGCTAAAACAGAGCTTGCTCGTCGCAAAAAGCCCAACAAGTCAACCCCAAACAGCATCTGATTTATCTGATTTAGCAGTTACTCAAAAAAATAGCTCTGCACTAGCAGCAGAATCAACCCCAGGGCGCGCGCCGGAAACCCAAGTGCCAAAAAACACAAACCCGAACACCGCACAAAACCACCAATCCCCAGCAGCAATCACCGCGCAAACTAGCAGATACACCCCCGCAACCCCCGCAAACCGCGCTGCTGCTGAACCCAAAAATCCCAGCGCAGGCGTCCCACCGGAGGGCGAATACTTAGAAACAAAAGCTGAATCGATGGGATACATTAAGCACCCCCTAGAACAAGTGCTCGAATGGCTCGATCGAGTTATGCTGCGGCTAGAAAACATCGCCGAGCAACTCTGGAATTGGGCAAAAATCAACTTGCCAAAAATCCTCAAAAGCAAAGATAAAATTGACTAATCTTTAGCTTATGATAAAAAAGTTGCTGCAACAGCAGCAAATCAGCTCAGTATTATGCCATCTTTGGAGACTCCCACAGTGCTAACCCTCAAAATCGTAGTTAATGTAGTTGTTTTATTTTTTGTTTCCCTGTTCATATTTGGATTTTTGTCCAATGACCCGGCCCGGAACCCCAACCGCAGAGACATGGAATAAACAAGTTATTCCGGCCGCTTGCTGGGGGCGCGTCACCGCAGCCCCTGCAACAGCCGACAATCCCGCAAAAATTAGTCGAACAAAACTTGACCTCGCACCAGCAGCGAGGTTATCTTGTGGCGGAAGCAAGTTCTCAAAGCAGCCATATTCCGGCGCGCCAAAACCACTGCAAATTTTAGATGTCAGATTAATCTCTAAACAGTTGCCTTTTAGATGCAAAAATTTTCAATAATTTGCACCCTATAAAATCTAAAATCTAAAATCTAAAATCGGATGACTTACCTGTTGTAACTATGCCCTATCCGGTACCGCCGCCAGAACCCCCTGGCATCATCTACATCGCAAAGCCAAAAAAAGTCGCCCTCACTGTCGCGGCCGGCGATGGAGACACCCGCAGCAACCCCGCAGAAATACCGGAACCAAGCCCAGATATCGTTCAGCCACAACCCACACCAGCCCCAGCAGAAGCCGCAGCCACACTCCTCGGCACTACTCCGGCCACCGACCAGCCTCCAGCAATCGCCGACCCCCTAGCAGCAGTGGAAAGCGGCGAGGCAGTGGTGGGATTTCAGCGTCGGGATCCTGTGGTAGAACCCCAAACTGCGGAAACTCCAAAAGATTCCTCGTTTACGGCTTACCAATTGGGTTCGGTAGAAAATGCTATTGCCATTCGCAATCGAAAACGAACCGCAGAGGCGCAGAAACAACAGGAGAGGAATGTTGTCGGAAAGCAGGAAAGTTGGTATCAGGCCCAAGGCCGGCAGTTAGAAAATAACTCTCCCGAACCTGCGGAGATTCCCGTTCCAGAACCCGCCCCGGAACCAGCACCCAGCGGGCAACAGCAGTTTGACATTCCCACACCAGGAACTGCCCCCGCACCCAGAACACCCGCTGCGCCGACACCGAAACCTAAACCAGCCGCCCGGCCGGGAGTCCGCACCCCCCCTTCTGGGCGGACTGTACCTTTTCCGGTAACTCCGGCCGATACTATTGAAGTTAAGGCTGACAGCCAAGAATTCGACGACAAGCAGCAAATTGTCACGGCGGTTGGTAATGTCGTTGTGCGGTTCCGGCAAACTGTGATTGATGCCGATCGAGCGATCGTCAACTTAGTCACCCGCCAAGTGGTAGCATCCGGCAATGTCGCCTATACCCGCGGCCAACAAGTAGTGCGCGGCCAGCGGATGGAGTTCAATCTCGGCCTCAACAGCGGCGCAGTCGAACAAGCAAGGGGCGAAATATTCCTGCCCGCAGCAGGTACCGAATTGACTCCCACACTGCCCACAGATATCAGTGCCGGGACGATTCTGGAACAGCCGCTGAGCGATCGAATTACCAGCCAGCAGCCCCTGCGCGGAGTAAAATCCCCCGGCGCTGCTACAGTGACTATCGGCGGCGGCGGACAGCTAGCAGCCCCCCAAGTTACTGGTGCGGTCAACCGCGTCCGCTTTGAAGCAGAACGCATCGAACTGCTGCCAGACGGCGCGAGGGTAGCAACCAACATTCGGCTTACTAACGACCCGTTTTCCCCGCCGGAATTTGAATACAGGGCCCGGAGGGCGACGATTAGAAGGATTTCGCCCACCGCAGAGGAATTGGTCACAACTAAACCCCGCTTGGTGTTCGACAACCGGGTGAAAATACCCGTGTATCCCCGCAGGCAAGTGTTTGACAGCCGGCAGCAAAACGGCCCGTGTTTGACTTTTGGCTACGACGGGGGCGACAGAGGCGGTTTGTATGCCGAGTGCGGTTTTGAGGTGTTGCAAAACGGGCCGGTGCGGCTAACCCTGACACCCCAAATTTACCTGCAGCGGGTTGTGGCAGAGAACGGCGGTAATCCGTTTTCTCCCGACAGCTACGGGCTGAAAGCGAGGTTACGCGCTAGTCTCGGCCCGCGCACCAGCCTGGACGGATCGGCAATATTTCTGAGTTTGGAAGATTTCCCGAATTTGCCGGAAAACAGCTTTCGGGGCAATTTGCGCCTCCGACAGTTGATCGGCACTCACTCTCTGGCAGCAGAATACAGTTATCGCGATCGGCTGTTTAACGGTTCTCTGGGCTATCAAACCGTGCAGAGCAGCCTCGGGGCAGTCCTGACTTCCCCAGTCATCCAACTCGGAAGCACTGGCATCAATCTCAGCTACCAAGCAGGGTATCAATTTATCAATGCTGACACCGATCGAGCAGACTTGCTCGAACCAGTGCGCGAAAATAACCGCATCGATCTCGGCCGCGCCCAAGTCAGCTTCGCCTTGAGTCGCGGCTTCAACTTGTGGGAGGGCGAACCGCTGCCCCGCACTCCCACCCAGGGTTTGAGGTATACGCGGACGCCGGTGGTTCCTTTCTTGCAACTGGCCTTGGGACTCCGGGGAGTTGGCACTTATTACAGCAGTGGCGACAGACAAAATTCGCTCGCTGGCAGTGTCGGCATTCAAGGGCAGTTCGGTCATTTCTCCCGCCCTTTCCTCGATTACACTGGGTTTAACGTGACTTATACCCAGGTGGGGCGCGACGGTATATCGCCGTTTTTATTCGATCGCTTAGTAGATTTGAGAGTCCTGTCTTTTGGGCTTGTCCAGCAAGTTTACGGAGGGTTTCGAGTTGGATTTCAAAGTGCTATTAATTTAGAAAGCGGGGAAACTATCAGTACGAATTACACTTTAGAATACAGTCGCCGCAGCTACGCAATCATTTTGCGTTTTAATCCTGAGCGTCAAGTCGGCAGCCTGACTTTTAGAGTTAGCGACTTCAACTGGAATGGGACTCCCGAACCTTTTTCCGGGGACGCGCGAACTGTAGAAGGAGGCGTGCGTTTATCCGATTAATTCAATTGGCTAATTGGGCGTTGGTAATAGGTAATGGGGAATTGGTAATTGGGTAATTGGAACCAAAAGACAACAGTCAACAGATAACAGTCAACAGATAACAGTCAACAGTCAACAGACAACAAATGACAGAAGTGACGGCAATATCTGCACAAGCAGCGGCTCTGCTGGTTCACTACGGTTTTGACCTAGGTGGCAAAAAAGCCGAGAAATTGGCGGGTGAATGGCTGACCAAGTATCCCGGCTATTGGCTGCGTTTAGCAGTGGTTGAAGCCCTTTATCAAGGCCGCTACAAGGCTGTTTCTGTGGGACAGCTATTGAGTATGTGGCATCGGATAGGTCAACCTCTCTATCATTTCAATCGCGAGTTTGAACGCTTGGTATGCAATAATTTTCCTCAAAATTTAACCGGGGAAAGTGCTGCTCAACTGTCACCGGAAGATATACTTTTATCTAACCCGGAATCGGAAGTAACTGCCGCAGAGTTAGATTTGCGTGGGCCGTCAGAGGCGCAACTTGATGTGGGGCTTCATGCAGAAGTCCCAAACACAGAGGCAGAGGAAACAGGAAAATTACCTGCCGCCGACGATCGCACAAAAGAAAATACAGAATTTGTAGTATATGAAGATGTGGCTGTTACCGCCCTCGCGGATCGAGCCGAAGCCGAGCACAAATTAGCGGACAAACCTGTGGCAAAATCATTCCCAGTTGTCAAACACACTGATTTTCATACCAAGTTAAAAGCGATTGCCAGAGAAGGCAGAAGAAAGAAGGGAGAAAGCAGAAATAGGGTGTAATATCCTTTTCGATTGTCGATAAAAGAATTAGGAATGACTGATTAAGCTCGTGATTTGGAGCTGCCTACAGTTGCATTTTTTTGTGGAAGTGGTGTAATGTTTGGGAATTACATAGTTGTTTGTGAGAGTTAATTTTTCGGACTTCCTCCCATCCGAATCTCCGAACAAAAAGATGCTTGTTCGGTACCGTTAGCTTGCTTAACAATGCTAGTCCGCAGCCGCAGGTTGGGCATGAGATACCACAGCCTTTCTTCGGCATGGAGGGTGTCTGATTCTGTAATCAATGTCAGCACGTCGTCGCCCATCACGTAGCGGCCGTTACCCTTGTCTTGCAACACTTTGCCTTCGCTGGGATTGTCGGGATTTGGTACGATCGCTAATATTGTAGAACCGATTTGTTTAGCTTTGTCGCGATCGGGAATACCGTCCCAACTAATCCGAACCCCCTTTAGCCCAGTTGAAGCCGGGTTAATCGAGTGTTGTTGGCAAAGTTTGACGACTGCTGCATCGCTAGCTGTCAGTATTTCTATTTTGAGGTCGGATTTACCCGCCTGCAATTCGCCAGAATGGAGATTGTGTACGGTACGCTGGGAAAACCATTTGCCTGCACTTAACTCGAAAAACTCGATAACATCCATGAAATTTGTCTCTAAAGTCAATACTGCTTTATTTGCGATCGTGACTTGCGCGCTCTGGAGTCAGAAATCCGGTTTCTTCCTGCGTACCTAGCGGTCAAACCAATGATTTTGTTTAGAAACCCGGTTTAAGAGTGCAAGTCCTTTTCTATATTTTAGAGGAAGGGGGCGCACCTGCAAAGCTTTCTGAGAGCTGTGGGCGAAACAGATTGCAGATACTGTTGAGGTACAAAACCCAACCAGGGGGACATCTGCCTTGCTGATGCGGCCGACTTGACAGAAAATTAGAGCATCCGCCATCATATTTCGTTATAAAAAGTCTTTTTCGCACATTAAATAGGATTGCGATACCTGAAATTTTTTAGCTTTGACAGTGTCGATCGATCGACCATCGTCGCCCAAATACCAGGTATGTTAAGAAAAACAACGATATATGCGAACTTTTATCGATCGATCGGTAAATTGGGCGTTGCTGAGTCGAATGATATTGGCGGCGATTTATTGTAATCGCACTGCTTGAAAATTCTCAAAGCAGACTTCGACTAAAAAACCAGCAATTCATCGAACCATCACCAAACCGAGGACAGCAAGCCCGTAGCACATAGCATTCAAATATGTCATGCTAAGTCAAGAGAAAAGATTCTCGATCGGCTTTTCGGTAGGGTGCAGCTAGCGATCGCATACATTTTAAAAACACATCCGTAAATTTATGACCGAGTTTAAACAAGGGCTGGATAAAATGCAGCCCGCAGAACAGAGGCACTACCTGGGAATCCTGCCAAGTCAGCTAGCAGCGACTTCAGACTCCGAAAAATTATACAGCTTACTAACAGATTACAATTTTATTAAAGCCAAGCTGTCAGCATCGGGAGTACAGGCGCTAATAGAAGATTACGATTTAGCAACAACTCCCGATATTATTATCTCAGACCAAAAAGCCGACCAACTCAAATTAATCCAAGAAGCAATTCGGCTGTCTGCCCACATTCTAGCCACAGATAAAAGCCAACTAGCCACCCAACTAATAGCCCGCTTGATGTGCTTTGAAAGTCCAGAAATTCAAGCACTGCTAGCACAGGCACAACACCAAACATCCCCCTGGCTGCGACCGCTAACGCCCAGCTTTACTCCTCCTGGCGGGCGATTGCTGCGTACCCTCACCGGACATACAGACTGGGTACAAGCTGTAGCAATTACCCCCGACGGCAAGCGGGCAATTTCTGCGTCCTCCGACCACAATCTCAAAATTTGGCACTTAGAAACAGGAGAAGAACTTTCCACCCTCAAAGGTCATCTTACCTACGTCAATGCTGTAGCTGTCACCCCCGACGGCACTAAAGTAATTTCCGGTTCTTGGGACAATACCATTAAAATTTGGGATTTAGAAACTGGGAGAGAAATATTTACCTTTGCAGGCGATACTTTTGCCGTAGAAGCAGTAGCAGTAACTCCCGACGGCAAGCGAGTAATTTCAGGTTCTTGGGATGGCAGTATTAAAGTTTGGGATTTGACAACTAGGGAAGTAATTTTTAACTTCAAAGGTCATAGCAGTTTTGTCCAGTCAGTAGCAGTAACTCCTGATAGCAAACGGTTGATTTCCGGGTCCGGAGACAACAGCATGAAAGTCTGGAACCTAGAAACTGGAAAAGAACTTTTTACTCTCACGGGTCATGAAGACTGGGTAAAAAGTGTAGCAGTTACTCCCGACGGCGAACAAATAATTTCCGGCAGTTACGACGGAACTGTTCAAGTCTGGAGTTTGTCAGAAAGAAAGCAACTTTTCACTTTAGGAAAACACAGCAGTTTCGTTCAAGCTGTGGCAGTCAGTCCCGACGGTAAACGGGTAATTTCGGCTTCCGGCGACAAAACGCTCAAAGTTTGGAATCTGGAAACAAAAGAAGAACTTTTCACTTTTACCAATCACATCGCCCCAGTGAATGCTGTGGCTGTTACCCCCGACGGCAAGCGGATAGTTTCTGGTTCCTCTGACAAAACTCTCAAAGTTTGGCACTTAGAAAGAGGCAAAGAAAATGTATCCTTTGCACGTCACGATGACTGGGTAAATGCTGTAGCAGTGACGGCGGACGGTACGAAAGCGATTTCCGGTTCAGGAGACAACAGCATTAAAGGATGGAATCTCAAAAACGGACAGGAAATTTTTACTATTTCGGGACATCAAGATTGGGTAAAAGCGATCGCAATAACACCGGATAGCAAGCGAGTAGTTTCGGGTTCCGGCGACAAAACTGTGAAAGTTTGGGATCTAGAAACCAGAAAAGAAATCTTTACTTTCACTGGTCATACAGACTGGGTAAATTCTGTGGCAGTGACGGCAGACGGAACGATGGCGATTTCCGGTTCGGCAGACAAAACTATTAAAGTTTGGAATCTAGAAACAGGAGAGAAACTTTTTACTTTTTCAGGTCATGAAGACGGGATAAAAGCGGTGGCAGTTACTCCCGACAGCAATCGGGTAATTTCGGCTTCCGGCGACCAAACTCTGAAAGTTTGGAGTTTGGGGAAAGAAAAGAATATTTTGACAAATTTATGGAATTTAGCCGTCAAAAATCTACTTTTCACTCTCAAAGGTCATGAGAGTTTTGTGAATGCTGTCGCAGTTACAGCGGACGGCAAATGGGCAATTTCTGGCGGGCGGGAACACAATTTGAAAGTTTGGGATTTGTCAAGTAGAAAAGAAGTTTTTACTTTGACAGGTCATGCTGATGCGGTAACATCTGTGGCGACTATGGGAACAAAGGCAATTTCTGTTTCCGACGATAATACTCTCAAAGTTTGGGATTTGTTAACTCGAGAAGTAATTGCTAGTTTCAGGGGAGATAGTGCTTTGAAAGCTTGCGCTATTGCACCTGATGGGGTGACAATTGTGGCGGCGGAAGCTTCGGGACAGGTGCATTTTTTAAGGTTAGAAGAGGGGAAATAGTCATTAGTGATCAGTCATTAGTCATTAGTCATTAGTTATTAGTCATTAGTTATTATGCCGATCGCACTTTTGCTAAAATTTAAAAGTGCGATCGGTCTTTCCCCCATCTAGTTTACAATTGTTCCGGGTCAATTCCCATCGCTCGCAGTCTTTCTGCCAGTACAGCAGCCCGCTGTTGGGCTTGTTCTGCCCGCTGTTCGGCTTGTTCCAACCTGCGAGAAACCTCCTCCTAACTTGCAAACAGTTCGCCGTCAGGGCGAGAAATTTGGAACTCTTCACCCGACGCTCCTCTGTGGAACCGGCGCCCCGCCTGTGAATTCATGCAATTCATTAAAAAAAATCTCATTCACAAAAGAGCGCATCGAAAATAGGGCGGACACCACCCGCCCTACAAAACTACTTCCTCAGCAACTTCACGCCCCGAATCGAATAATCCAAAAGCTCAATGGGGTGCATCAAAGTAACTTCCTTTCCCTGCAACTCCAAATGCTTCTTAATCTGCAAAGAACAACCCGGATTAGAAGAAGCAATCAACTCCGCGCCAGTATTCAGCAAATTCTCCACCTTTTGGACTCCTAATTCATCAGCAATCTCCGGCTGAAGCATATTGTAAACCCCGGCACTCCCGCAGCACAAAGCCCCATCCACAGGTTCTTTTAACTTGACACCAGGAATTTGTTGCAGCAACTGACGCGGCTGCAAACTAATCTTTTGCCCGTGCAACAAATGACAAGCATCCTGATAAACAATTGTCAAATCTCCCTCAATCAAAGGATTGAGTTTGGCCGTAATTCCCGCACTTGCCAAAAACTCTTGCACGTCCTTAACATTAGCAGCAAATTTCTCAGCTTTCTCCCGATATTGCGGGTCATCTGCTAAAATGTGACCGTATTCTTTCAAAGTATGACCGCACCCAGCAGCGTTGATAATCACAAAATCAACGCCAGTATTTTCAAAGCTATCAATCATTTGTCTTGCCAAAGCTTTCGCCTGTTCCGCTTGCCCTTGGTGTTCCGGCAAAGCAGCACAGCATCCCTGACTTTTCGGAATCACAACCTCGCAACCGTTAGCCGTCAAAACTCTCACCGTAGCTTCATTAACCGGCGAAAATAACAGCCGCTGCACGCAGCCTAAAATCACGCCGACTCGATAGCGTTTCTCCCCTTGTGCCGGAATTACTTCTGGTAAATTATCCCGGAAAGAATCGACAGTAACTTTCGGCAAAATTGATTCCATCGCCGCCAAGCGGGGAAAGACTTTTTTCAGTAAACCTGTTTTGCGAACAAGTTTTGGCAGTCCTAATTTTTGATAAATAAACAGGGGTACAAGCAAAGGCCGCAATCTGTGAGGATAAGGGAAGAGATTAAAAATCAGAGTGCGAATTACATTGTCGGAAAAAGTGCGTTCCTGATTTCTAGTAACTTGGTGGCGAGTGGCGGAAATTAATTTGTCATATTGAACTCCCGACGGACAAGCTGTAACGCAGGCTAAACAGCCCAAACAAGTATCGAAATGCTGTGAGGTGGCTGCGTTTAAAGGTGCGTCGCCTTCGTTAATTGCGTCCATTAAATAAATGCGACCTCTGGGGGAATCCATTTCTTTGCCGAGTACGCGATAACTCGGACAAGTGGACAAGCAAAAGCCGCAGTGTACGCAAGTATCGATTAAGTTTGGATCTGGCGGATTGTTGGCGTCGAAACCGGGGATTTCCAGGGTTTGTAAGTGGGGATTTTGTGCTAAAAAATTACTTTCTTTGGCTGGTTTAAAATCGTCGCTGGGAACTGGAGATTTTTCTGAAGTTTGCATATATATATTACCTAATTGTTTTTCTTCGTAGCAAGGACTTTAGTCAGCTTAATGGAATTTATCCTGAACCTTTATATGTAGGTTTGCAGCGCGAAATTTCCCGCTATAAGTAGCGTGTAAAACCACTTTTTACAGAAGTCCTGAACGAATCAAGTCCTGACTACAAACTTTAAACTAAATACCGCTTATAAAACGATGGGGACTCAAAAGATTTTCCGGGTCAAACTGCTGTTTAATCCGGCCCATTAAATCGATCGCACTTCCAGTATAGCCCCAAACATCTAACTGTTGCTTGATGTCGGTCGGCGCTGCTAAAACAGTCAGAAAACCGCCTTTAGCTTCGCACCCTCTGCGTACCTGCAACAGCGTTTGGGCCGTCGCAGTCTCAAACCGCAAAACCCCCAAACCGCTGCCTGCATGAATCCAAGCGTCCTGTACGGGCAATTCGTTAATTGCCGTTACAGCTTCCGACGGTCGGATTCCTATTTTGCAAATAATTGCCGACTTTGTGGCAGAATCCCGCATTGTTTCTGGCAATCTTTGCCATAACTGATGCTCATCATTTTCGCAGCAGCTACTGCCTTGCAAACCCAACTTTTCGGCAACTTCCAGTAAGCGGGCTGATTGTTGTTTAACACTTTCTGCGATACTTTGAAATCTGACGATTAATCCCGTGCCCTTTCCTAAGCCTAATTTTGCAACTAATTCAGGTGAGAGCAAATCAACGGCACTTGGTGTCAAAGCAGAGGATAATAAGATTTGAGCCGTTTGGGACAAAGCATTTATTTCCCCTGTCAGCACTACGGTTCCCGATGATTCAGGCAGCGGATAAACTCGGAAAGTTACTTGAGAAATGACGCCCAAGGTGCCGTAAGCACCAGTAAGCAGTTTCATCAAGTCGTAGCCGGCGACATTTTTAACAACTCGACCCCCGGCTACCGCAATTTTACCGTCCGATCGCACAAAGGTAATTCCCAACAGCAAATCGCGCACCCCCCGATAGCGATGGCGCAAGGAACCCGCATCAGCAGTAGCGACAATGCCGCCCAAAGTTGCCTCTTGCGGATATGCTGGATCGATCGGCAAAAATTGACCTGCTGCGGCTAAAATTTCCTGCAAATCCGCAAACTTCATTCCCGCTTCTGCAGTTACGGTTAAATCGCCCACAGCGTGTTCTACAAGCCGGTTCAGCCGCGCGGTGCTCACGGCAATTTTGACTCCCTTGACTAAACCGCCCCAATCAAGTTTGCTGCCGCTGCCACAAGGCAAGACTGCACAGCGATGTTGCTGCGCCCAAGCAATAACAGCCGCCAGTTCTTCCTGAGTATTCGGGTAAACGGTACAATCTATTTTCGTGTCCGGGGCAACTGCTTTTTCTACCCGTTCTTGCCAAAATGGCTCTGTATCTTGCCAGCGACAGATGCCAGCAGCCCCGACAATACTTTCTAATTCTTGTATGCTTACGTAATTTTCGGTAGAAAAAGATTTCATGAAGGTTATCAGACGCCCGGTAAAAAAAATTATCAAAACACTGCCTAAAACCATTAAATATTAATACGGGCCCGATATTCAAAACATGAAAAAACAAATGTCTCAAAACCGAATTTCTCTGGGAATTACCGGTCTCAACGAAGTGATTGGCGGCGGCCTAATTTCTCAACGCTCTTATCTGGTGCGCGGCGGCCCGGGTACTGGCAAGACTACACTGGGCTTTCACTTTTTGGCAGCAGGTGTGGCTCTGGGAGAAACCCCCCTGTTTATTACTTTAGGAGAACCGGAAGCGCAATTGCGGGCCAATGCCGCAAGTCTCGGTTTTGATATGGAAGCGATGGCGTTCCTGGATTTGAGTCCATCGTCAGAATTCTTTACAGAAGTTCAGACTTATGACATTTTCTCCCCCTCCGAGGTTGAGCGAGAACCGACTACACAAAAGATTATCGAGCGAGTCCAAGCTGTCAAGCCACAACGGGTGTTTTTGGACGCAATCACTCAATTTCGCTACTTAGCGGCAGATGAGTTTCAGTTTCGCAAGCAAGTTTTGTCTTTTCTGCGGTTTTTGGTGGAAGGGGGGGCGACGGTGGTGTTCACCTCCGAAGGCACATCAAGTTCTCCCGACGACGATTTGCAATTCATCAGCGACGGAGTAATTTATTTAGAACTATTGACAGAAGGACGCGCCCTCTCTGTCACCAAGCTGCGAGGCTCCAACTTCCGCAGCGGCCGCCATTCGCTGCGCCTGACTCAGGCTGGTATGGAGGTATATCCGCGACTGCTGCCGGACAACTATCAACAGGATTTTGTGGCTGAAGCAATTTCTTCTGGGGTTCCACAAATTGACGAACTACTGCACGGGGGGCTGGAACGGGGGACTGTGACGGTGATTAGCGGGCCTAGCGGCGTTGGTAAAACGACGGTGGGCATTCAGTTTATGAAGGAAGCTGCAGGAAGGGGGGAGCGATCGGTAGTTTACATTTTTGAGGAGTCAACTTCTACTCTGCTGCAGCGCTGCGAATCAGTTAACATCCCGGTTGGGGCGATGATGGGGCAAGGAAGTCTTTCGGTGATACCCGTGGAACCTTTGCTGTACTCGCCAGATCAGTTTGCCTGTATGGTTCGCCAGGAGGTGGAGCAGGAAAAGACGCGGATTGTGATGCTTGACAGTATTTCTGGCTATCAGCTTTCGATGCAGGGGCAAGATTTGGTGAACAATTTGCACGCTTTGTGTAAGTATCTGAAGAATATGGGAGTCACCGTTATCTTGATTAATGAGGTAGAAGCCATTAGCGGAGATTTTCGGCTGACCGAGATCGGGATTAGCTATTTGGCGGATAATCTTCTGTTTATACGCTATATGGAACGCCAACTGCATAATAGGACAGAAATCCGCAAGGCGATCGGAGTAATTAAAAAACGAGTCAGCAATTTCGAGAGAACTCTGCGAGAACTTGAGATTACTCGCTACGGCATCAAAGTCAGCAAACCGATACGGGGGCTGCGCGGCATTTTGAGTTCGGCGCCGGTATGGGTTGAGGGGGGAGCGGATGAAGATTGAATCGGGGTTTGTCCTGCTGTTTTGGGGCAAGTGCAGCTAATTTTGGAGTCGTGAATCTACTAATGAGTAGGGGGCGCACCGCGCACCTCACAACTAGCCTAAGTCCTGGAAAACTTAAATATATTGGTAAATTTGTGTATTTTTCGACTTTTATCGTAGTTTAGTTTTCAATTCTATGAAATACAGTAGGGGCACAGGACACGCGGCCGTTTCCTGTACCCCAGCATATGTACTTCACTCAACTGAAAACCTATGTAATAGCTCGCCGAAAAGTAAGCTAATACCAGATAAAAAAAATCTAAGTTTAGGTGACCTCCCAACCCATATATAATCGCTCACTCCCCATTCTCAAATCTCAAATCTAAAATGGTATAACCCGTATTCACAGGAAGCTGATAAATGACTGGCACTTCAATAATTTTAGCCGTAGACCGCAATCAGCGAAACTTGGAACTATTAGCACAATTTCTTAATAAAGAAGGATACCAGATGATCGCGGCTTATAACTTTGAAGATGTTGCACAAGCTATCAGTCAGCCTGCTAGGATCGGGATGGCTTTAGTAGATATTTCTGGTTTCGACCGCCGGATTTGGGAGTGCTGCGAACAACTGCGAAATCACCAAATCCCTTTTCTGATACTCTCGCCCAAACAAAGCGCTGCCATTCAGCACGAAAGCCTCTGTCACGGGGCTCGGAATATCTTGGTAAAACCTTTGATCGTTAGAGATTTGCTGGGAATTGTTCACAGCTTGCTAGGAGAAAGTGCGTGAGTCAAATTTTATTGCTTGTCGAACAGAAAGAAAATCGCCGCTTGTTATTAGAATGGCTAGCAGTTTATTATGAGGTATTGCTGCCCAACTCAACAGATAGTGAGGATTTTTTACCATTTAATCAATCTTTTGACCTGGGGATAATAGACGGTCTTGCCCTGAAACGCCACTGGCAATGGGTAGCAGCACAAAAACAGGCAGAACACCCGGTATGCTTGCCTTTTCTTTTGATTACATCCCGCTCGGATGTAGGGATGGCAACGCAATTTATTTGGCAAAGTATTGACGATTTGATTATCGCTCCGATCGAGAAGATAGAATTGCAAGCGCGGGTGGAGATTTTGCTGCGATCGCGCCAGTTGTCTTTAACTCTCAAATTGTCTCACGACCAACTCGATCGCACTCTGCAAACAGCCCAAGAACTCAACGAGATGAAAACATCTCTGCTGTACATGATTGCCCACGACGTTCGCAATCCTTTGAATTTCATCATCGGCACTACACAACTTCTTAGCAAGTACAAGTTGACATTAACAGAGGAGAAAACCCAAGAACTTCTAGACAAAACTCAAGCAGCAGCAAAAGGCATAGATTTGTTATTAGATGATGTGCTGCTGCTGGGGCGTGTTGAGTCAGGAAAAACTGGGTTTTCCTTGCTACCGATAGACTTAACAAAGTTTTGTAATGAGTTGGTAGGGGAATTTCAGAACAGCCTGAAGTTGAAACCTGAAAATGACCGGGTGACGCTGATTTTTGTAAATCACAATCCATCAGCGATGGCGTGTTTGGAGGTAAGCTTGCTCCGGCGCATTCTGGGGAATTTGCTGTCCAATGCTATTAAGTATTCTCCCCCTAATACCGAAGTAATCTTTGAATTAAAACTTACTGAAACCGAGGCGATTTTTTCGGTACTGGATGCAGGAATTGGCATACCTGTCGCCGACCAAGAACGGTTGTTTAATTCATTTTACCGGGCTAAAAATGTCGGTCGAATTCCCGGTACTGGACTGGGGCTGAGCATTGTTAAAAAATGCGTGGACTTGCACGGTGGCGAAATTACTTTGATCAGTGAAGAAGGCGTCGGCAGTAAATTTACAGTAACGCTGCCGATCGCAAAACCTGAAAAAAAGCAAATCTCGCCTGCAACGCCTTAAACTAGATGCAGGCATTATCTTACGATATTCATCGATGAATTTGACGCCTGGGTGAGGCTACACGTGGTAGTGTGACCATGAGATTTATCCTCAAAAAACTGAATAAAACTCTCGCTATTTTACAATGCCAGAATTTGAAGAACCCTTAACAGCCGCTCGTCAAGTGATTAAATTGAGCATCGTCGTTCTAGGAGCTATTGACGAGGGTGAGAACTGGCGATCGAGCTGCGACGAACGATCGCCATCGTAAAAAATGTTGAAGGCACCCAAAAATAATTAGATGCCATACAAAACTTATCCCGAATTGCCAGACTTTATATTTCTGAAAAAAAGCGACCTAACAGCCGTCACATCTTAGATGATATGATGAGGATTTTAACACTTTAAAAATGGTTAATCAACTCTTTTCTGAATTATTGTCGGACTACAATCAATCAAGAGTTGAAGAGCGATCGCCTGAGCTTTCAGGCCCAGAGTCAAACTGTTCAACTATTAATGGTTGAAACCTGATGTTTCCAGGTTCAATTGGCACTTTTCTCCACCAAGGTGGCAACAAGAGCAGCCAAAACTTACCCAAAGACACAGAACGCTGCTCGCCAACAAAAACCAAGGGCAGGAGAGCCGCCACTCGTAAGACGGCTGAGAGGGCAAACACCCCTGGCAAGCCACCGAGATTAGTCAAAGTGGCGATAAAGCCACCAAGCGTTATTCCCATTGCCCCAGTGACACCAGGAACCGCCGCCGCGATCGCAAAGTATATCGACTGATTGCGTAGTGGTGCCACCGACATCATCAGATTACCACTGCACAGGTCGATCGCCGCCCACGTTGCACCGCCGATGATGTGCAAAAGCGGGAACCACACCCATATAAAAATTGGAGCCGTTCCAGCTTCTAGCCAGAGCAGAGGGGTCAGAGCCACCAAGATTCCCACTATTATCATGATCGGGCGGTTCCCAACCCGGTCAGCCAGTTTGCCCCAAAAAACCAGCAGCAGTAAGTTAGCACCCGCTCCTAAGCTGTTGTAGAGCGTTACCACACTGACATCTATACTTAGGTTATCCAGCAGATAGAGGTTAAAGAAGGGAGCGCTGACGTTAACGGCAAAGCTCCATAGAGCAGAGTAAAGCAAAAACTTTAAAAAATTGGGTTCCTTGAGAAAGCTAAAAATTGTTCCAATGGATGATTTTTCGCCTCTATCTGAATGCGTGACGTGTACAAGCTTTGGGTTCACATCGGTCATAAAGAACTGACAACCTAGACTGATGATGCCAAGCACAATTCCTAAAACCAAGACGGCACTGTAACCTTGGAGCCTTCCACCGGGCCAGTTCGATACCACTAGAGCCAGCAACGGCACACCAATGAGATTCGTCAAGCTGACAGCACTATTGCGAAAGCCAAAATACCGCCCGCGCAACCGCTGAGGTACTAAAACCGCCAACCAGCTCAAGAAGGAAGCACGACCTAAAGATTCTAAGACTTGAGTTACCCAGATGATTGCCAATGTCAACTGCACTAGCCGATCTCCAGCGAGCTGAAATGAGCCTCCCAACCAAATGGCTGGCACGATAATCAGCCACAGCAGTCGCGACAGTCCGAAAATCCATATTGAATACCAGTGGCGGCTCTGCAGTCGGTCTCCTATATAAGCTCCGAACGGTTGGAGCAGATTTACCAGTTGAGGAATGGAGGCGAGCATACCAATTTCGACTGGGCCAGCTCCTAAATCCAGCAAGAAATTACTGAGCAACGCGCCGCCGATGATGCTGTAAAAAAGCGTAGCGAAGACACTCTCCAAAGTTAGCGATCTGAGGCTTAACCGAGTTTCCGGTTTGGAAAATTTTAGAGGCGGATTGGTCAGAAGTACCGTCTCTGGTAAGGCTATATCCTCTTGGATTTCCTGAAGAGGGATAGGATTCGTTCCCACTAAGGTGTAATCTTCTTCTTGTGTTTCGAGCATACTGGATAGCCAATAGATGAGCTGCTACGCAGCTTAATTGTATAATATAAAGTTAAGTATTTTAAGGAGCACAGCCATAGATGCAAGCTAAAAATCATTTCTATCAAAAGCCAAAAGAAAGATTACTTAAATAAATTAGAAAAAATAAGAATGCCCAAATTACCAAAATATTATTAATTATTATATAAATAGCTAAGTTTTTATATTTTTTTCTGCGACCGTAGGTTACTGGATTATTCAGGATGAACCATATAAAATAGATAGCTTTTCAGATGGAAGAAGTCAAGGTTACTTTCGGAAACCAACCTTTATTATGAATAAAGGTTGCTAAAAATGAGAACAAAATCAAAGTTCTAAAGGAGCAAGAGCGTTCAATAACTCTTCTAAAATAAATCGCAGCAAAGATTGAGTTGCTAATATTAAGCCCAAGCGGGATTGGGCGAGTTGGCGCTGTTCTATTTTAACTTTACCCCAAATTCGGCACTGGCTGTAAAAAATCTGAAATGCTTCGCTCAAACTATCGGCTAATTTGAAATAATTGACAGGTTTTTCGCGGTTTTTTACATCAAAAGTAGGATATAAATTGTCTAGCACTGTTAACAGTTGCGATATTAAACGGCGTTCTGCTGGATGCACTAACCGCAGTCGATCGCCCTCGTCAATCCAAGGGATAGGATTTGGACTCGCTAGGGACCAAATTTGCGGCGCTGTAGCCACATCGGGCTGGGCGATCGCAATTATCCGATCGCGGTGGGCCATTCGCAGCAGGGAACAGCAGCGCGCGTGGCTGTACTGAATGGGAAACAGTCGATCGGCACACACAACAGAATCTAATATTTTAGATCCTGAAACTGGAAGGTTCGTTTGAGCTAAACGCTGCAACCAGACGGCTAAACCTGCATCAGTCAACTCCATCTCGATCATTCCCCCCGGCGCTACTTTAACGGCGAAATCTGGGTAGCACAGCGGTTCGAGTGTTTCGACCAACTCGGCGGCGATTGTCTGCGGTGTCTGCTGCCAAGTTTTAGCCAATTTCAGGGCGATCGCAGAGACGTACAGCACCCGCGCGCTATCTTTACTTCGATTTAACGGAATTATTGCACCCTTCTCAATAAGCTTGTTATGGGCGGGCTGGATGCCCACCCCACAATCCAATTCACTCTTCGCTTCACAGGCATCTTGCCTGTTCTTAAAAAGGCTGCCACCTATGGGATTTAACGGAATTTGGACCAGTGTTCCCTGCTGGGCGATCGCGCTTTGGAACATTGAAAGCAAGAAACACTTCACTGTAACTTCCGGGCACTGTGAGATCTTTGCTGTATCCATATCGGCTCATCCTACCGTAAAAGCAACTATCAACTGTGACCGCTTGCATTTTTCTTGTACGTTAAAATGCGGATGTCAGGGATAGTCGATCGCCTCCCTCGGACGGGGCTAAATCGAATTAATGGGCTTTGTAGCGATTTTGGGGCTAAATATACAATTATTTCAGACAAATTTTTTGCTGATCTCTACCATTTTGATGTATTTTTTGCTACATTTAATTTTTCGGTAAAACACAGAAAAGTCAGCACAGGTAAGAAGCGTACAAGCTCGATCGGGGGTTGGTTATCTCACTTTGTATCGCACTGCTGGCAGAAACTGTTTGTCTCACTATTAAATATATCCCAGAGCCTCACTTATGCAATCAACTTCCACACCTCTAGAGACTATCGATCGACCTTTTATCACTTGGCAGCGAATTATCGACTGGGCCCAGGAACACTACCGCTGCCGGACTTTTAGCAAAGACGAGCGGATTCCCGCAAGACCCGGACTGCTGTATTTAGTTCAGAAAGGTTCTGTGCGGCTCGTAGGCAGCGCTCAAGTTAGCGCTGCAGGGGCGAAGTCAAAATCCGCTGACAAAACTACAGAAGAAGCTTTTTTGGGCTTCGTCGGCGCTGGCCAGCCCTTTGAACTGGTTGCTCAGTCTCCTTTTACTCTCCAAGCTTACGCTCATGCCGATCAAACTCACGTAGTGTGGATGTACTGGCACGACTTGGATAATTGGCCTCACTTTCGTAGGGAAATTTTGGATGCGTTTCGCTACCAACACCAGCGGAAACTTCTCTGGCTGAGCACTTTGGGACAGCGCCGGACGATCGACCGACTGTTGGGATTTCTCACTTTGTTGATCGAGGAGTTCGGCGAACCTTACGTAGGTGACGGCGAACCGGATGTGGTTCGGGGCTACCGCCTGCCTTGGGCCTTGACTCACGCTCAAATTGGTAGCGCCATCGGCTCAACGCGGGTGACGGTGACGCGGCTGATGGGTAAGTTGCGATCGAAAGGTTTGATTAATACTGAGGATGATAATTTAATCTGTTTGCCGGCTAAGTCTAACCCCCAAAAGACAACAAACCAACAGCAGGACTTAGAAGATTCTCTGGAAGATTCTCTGGAAGATTCCCTGGAAGATTCCCTGGAAGATTCTCTGGAAGATTCTCTCGAAGAATCTGCATAAAATCCTGGGGGGAATTTGCCAACAAACAGCTCGTCACTATTAGTTTTGGGCAGTCGCGCTCGATCGCTCGACAGTGTACGATGAATTGTGTAAACTTTTCCCGTTCTCGAAAGGTGCGACTGACAATGACCGATGACAAGCAAAAATCTTCAATCTCGAACAATCAGCAACGGGTGGTATTCTGCGACTTTGACGGTACGATAACCGTTGAAGAAACTTTTGTGGCAATGCTCAAGCATTTCGCACCGGAATTGTCGTCTCAACTAATGCCTGAAATATACGCTAGAAGGCTGAGTTTGCGATCGGGAGTGCGGCAGTTACTAGAGTCTATTCCCTCTGAATGTTACGGGGAAATTGTGGAATTTTCTAGGGGAAGGCTGATGCGGCCGGGATTGTTGGAATTGCTGGATTTTTTGGACGAGAAAAAGGTAGATTTTGCGATCGTGTCCGGCGGTCTTCGGATTATGGTAGAGACGGTAATGGGCGATTTGGTCAACCGGGCGAGCGTTATTTACGCTGTGGATGTGGACGCTAGTGGCCCTCGGTTGCAAGTCAATTCTGAGTTGGAAGGAGATGAGGAATTGGTGTCTAAGGTGCGGGTGATGGCGCAGCACCCGGCCGAAGAACAGGTGGCGATTGGAGATTCGCTGACGGATTTTAATATGGCTTTGCAGGCTTCGTCGGTGTTTGCGCGCGATCGGCTTGCCGAGTATCTAGACGAACAGCAAAAGCCTTATACTAAATGGGATAATTTTTTTGATGTCTTGGAAAATTTGTCCCAAAAATGGAATTGAAACTATATTAGGAATTTCGACCAAAAAATCGCACTAGACGGTATGTGTATTTAGTAAGATGCTGATGGCTCGCCCTACGTTTAGAGCTATATGTATTGGTAAGCTTTGTACGGATTACCCTAGGTTTAGATAGGCCAGCGCAATTCCTATTAACGTAAAAAGTAGATTAAAAACTGAGGATTTGTAAAGAATGAGTGGCGATTTGAGATCGGATTTAATTGCAGCAGCCAAACATTTTTACGATCGCGGTTGGATGGTTGGGACTGCTGGCAATCTTTCAGCCCGCTTACCAGATGGCAGTTTTTGGATTACTGCTAGTGGCCGCGCGAAAGGGCAATTAACTGAACAAGATTTTATCAGAATAAACTCAGACGGCGCAATTGTCGAACAACCTGTGGCCGACAGCCGACCTTCGGCCGAAACCAGCATTCATTTAGCCGTTTACAATTGTTTTCCAAACGCTAAAGCTTGCTATCACGTCCACTCCATCGAGGCAAATTTAGTTTCTCGGCTAACAGCAGGAGATGCAGTGCCTTTGCCCCCGATCGAAATGGTGAAAGGTTTGGGGGTGTGGGAGGAAAACCCGCAAGTGTCGATACCCCTCTTTACAAATTATTTAGAAGTCCCTAAGATAGCCAAGGAAATTTGTGAATTCTTTGCCACTTGTACGCCCTCTGTACCCGCTTTGTTAATTCGCGATCACGGCATCACAGTCTGGGCAGAATCGCCAGCCGCTGCCTACAATTACGTAGAAATTGTAGAATACATTTTTCGCTATACGATCGCAGCCCGCCAATTAAATTTAGATTGAAGATTTGGGACTTGAGAGTGAGCGGTGCATGAATCCCGAGGCTTAGGGATTTGAAATTAGGAAACGAGCAAACGTCGGGAATAGACAACAGTTATGGCTAAATATACCAGGATTTTATCAATAGATGGAGGCGGAATTAGAGGAATTATTCCCGCGCAAATTTTAGTTAGCGTTGAGTCAAAGCTGCAACAAAAAAGTGGCAATCCAGATGCGAGAATAGCTGACTATTTTGATTTAATCGCGGGCACGAGTGCGGGAGGAATTTTAACTTGCATCTATTTGTGTCCCGATGCCGAAAATCCCAGCAGGCCTCGGTGGGCAGCCCAAGACGCTGTTAATTTTTCCATTAAGAGTGGGCGCGACGTTTTTCAGACTTCATTTTGGCAAAAAGTCAGATCTATAAATGGTTTGAGAGATGAGAAATATCCCAGCGATCCCTTAGAAAAATTATTTTGGGAACATTTTAGAGATTGCAAACTCAGCGAACTGCTAAAACCTTGTTTAATTTCCAGTTACGACATCGAAAGGAGAAAAGCTCACTTTTTCGATCAAATAGATGGTCAACAATGTCCCGCAGAAGACTATTTCCTTAGAGATATCGCCAGAGCAACATCGGCAGCTCCCTCTTATTTTGAGGTTTCTAAAATCTACTCTTTTAGCAATGAATGCTATGCTTTAATTGACGGGGGAGTCTTCGCAAACAATCCCGCACTTTGTGCCTATGCTGAAGTTAGAAATAAATTCAGAATTCCTGACGATAGCCCCGAAAAAAGCCCGACAGCCAAAGATATGGTAATTTTATCCTTGGGAACTGGAGAAGCTCAGAAAAAATTTTCCTACGAAAAAGTCAAAAATTGGGGTCAAGTTGAGTGGGTTGAGCCTTTAATTAATATCATGATGACTGGAGTTGCGGAAACTGTAAATTATCAACTCATTCAAATTTATGATGCGGTTGAAAGACCGAATCAATATTTAAGAATTACTCCCGATTTGAGCCACGAACAACCGCTGCCCATTGATGATGCCTCGGAAGAAAAAATATCAGACCTGCTGAGAATTGGCAAGGATCAAGCCGACAAGAATAATGAAGAGTTGGATAAGTTTATCGACTTATTACTTGCGGAGTAGTCCGAGGGTTTTAGATTTGAGAGTTTAGATTGGGAAATGAGTGATGATTACCACAGAATCAATCACTGCCAATCTAAAGTCTAAAATGGTATAGCGTACCAACCGCAGGGCAGGCAGACTGAAAATATATATTGACAAATCGTGCAATAATTGCTGTAGGATTGCCAAAAATCAGTAGGTGGCAGTGCTTCGCCCTGTTTGCAATTAATCGCGAGCCCTCAGTCAGTGGTTAAAAAACACCAAGAAAAGCACGATCGACATTTAGATGAAACCTTCAATAACAGGTGGTTTCAGCGTTTTTTTGTGACGTTGTTCCTGGGCGGCCAAGTGCTGCTACGCATACTCCAAGGCAAAATTGACCACCGCAAAATCATGGAACATTTAGTAACAGTAGGCCTGGATTCTTTCCGATCCGTGCTGCTAATAGCCTTGTTTGGGGGCATGATTTTTACCTTTCAATCCGCCCGAGAATTGGTTCGCTTTGGGGCGGTTGAGGCGGTGGGAGGTCCTTTTGCTGTGGCATTTTGTGGGGAATTAGCACCGCTTTTAACGGGGGGCGTGGTGGCGGGACAAGTAGGTTCGGCCTTTGCGGCGGAGATAGGAGAAATGCAGGTGACGGAACAAATAGACGCCCTGTATATGTTAAGAACAAATCCGGTTGATTATTTAGTAGTGCCGAGGGTGATAGCTTGCTGCATCATGCTGCCGATTTTAACAATTTTTGCGGTAGCGGTGGGGATTTTGGGCGGGCTATTTGTAGCGGTTAATTTTTATAATTTGGAACCGTCAGTATTTTTGGAATCAGTGCGGACTTTTTTGGCGCCTTGGGATTTAGTAACTGTGGCGATTAAAAGTTTTATTTTTGGGTTGATAATTGCCCTTGTCGGTTGCGGTTGGGGATTGACGACGGTGGGCGGAGGGAAAGGAGTAGGCCAAGCTGCCACGGCGGCGGTGGTAACTTCTTGGGTGTTGATTTTTATGGCGGATTTATGTTTATCGCTGTTGATGTCTCAGGAGTTGGGGATTCCTAGAACTTGATAATCTTGGCGATTATAGCAGGAGTCAGGAGTCAAGATGCTTGAATATTAAGGGTTTGAACAATCATCAACGCCCTGCGCCACCAAGGCGATTGCTATAAAAAAATTAACATGAAGATTTTTTAAACCGCAGATGAACGCAAATAAACGCTGATAAAATTGCATCAGCGTTCATCGGTTTTCATCCGCTGATATCTGCGGTTTAAAACTCTCAACTTGAGATTTTAGATTGGAGAAAGGAGGGCGATACACTTGAATTGCCTCGATTGGAACTTCCCTATCTGTTTCGGGGACGATTTCAAGGGTGTGTTTGGAGTTGCTCAAATTCTGAGCCAATGTTGTAGAATACTCGCGGCTTGAATCTGCAATTTGTGGAGGAACGTATGAATCAACAAACATTGGCCGCACCTGCCAGGAAATCTCAAAGCCTTTAGGCGTCGGTTTTTTAGAGTATTCATAAGAATTTTTAAGCCACCAGTTTCTCGGTTCAATAACGATGCGGCCGGAGTTTGAGACAAACATTTCGTCATTTGTACCGCTGCCGTCGTAACCTGTTTTAGAACCTACAACGTCAAATTTAAACTTGCTGGCGTCGCTGTTAATCTCAGTAATTACAGCTTTCCAATCTTCGACGATTAGCGGTTTTTGGCTAGATACTTGGATGATTGCCGGCCAAGGAACGCCAGGACTAGCGCTAGGTCTGGTGATGCTGTAAAGTTCAGGAAATTCTGAGGGTTTTTTGCCGTCGATCGCAATTCTAGCAGACATTGCCTTGCCGTTGAAGGTTTTATCGGCGATCGCATCTATTCTATTTCCTTCAAATTCTAAAACCAACTTGCCATCTTGCCACTTAACATCGCTGCCAACCGTATAGGTTTTCACTAAATCCTGCGGCGGTTGAGGAGAATTTGGTTTGTATCGCAGATGCGGTTTTATGAGAGCAGCTAGGAGAAAATTTCCCCAATCGTTGAGGTGAACGCTGTCGCTTAATAGCTGTTGTGGTTGCAAGCGATTGTCTTTCAAATACCTGCGCCAAGGTTCGCGAATTTCCGCGATTTCGCAGCCGTATTTATCGGCTAACTCAGGCAGCCATTGAGTAGAATGAGTGTTGTGCCATTCGTATCTTTTGACTTCTTCTGGATCGTCGCTGTTGCCTGTGGGCAGCCACTGGATGTGGTCTGAATGCAAGAGTATTTCGCTAGCAGTGCGGCTGCGGACATTGGCAACTATGGCTTCGTAATCTTCACCGCCTCCGTAGACGTGAAAAATGAGCAAGTCTGGATAAAAAGGATACAAATCGTGTTCGCTGGGACGGATTAAAATTGGGGCGTCAAATCCTCCGATTCCCCGATTTTCCACAATCAAATCTGCATAGGGAAATCGCTGTCTCAAATCCTTCACTACATCTTTCCACCAATCTTGCTGAGTAATGGATTGACCGTAGAATAGGATGCGTACTTGGCGGCGGTCTGTTGGAGTGCTAGCCGCAAGTAGCCCCATCGTCCTTTGAATCCTCGCTCCAAAAGTAGCATTATTTGCAATAGGAGCGGGTGGGGGGAATGGCGTATCGGCAGCTATTTTTTTGATAAGCGGAACTAACAGAAAGCTCAGACACAAAAAAAGCAGCCACAAGTAGCGATAAATCTTGGATTTTCTGCTATTTCCTTGGTGTTTTGCCATTGTTTGATTTTTCCCTGTCCGTTTCACTTCGATCGAGGCGACTGTGGGATGAATGCTACGCCTCTATCAGTAGCTGTAGCTTGCTTATGGGCGGGCCTCACCAGTAGCTGTAGTTTAGCCTGTATGGAAATATATTACCAAATTGAGCGAGACAAAAAGTGATATAATGCCAGCTAATTAATTGCAGGAGATCGATCGCACGTCAAATGGATTACAAAACAGCCCGCAGTTTTCTGATCGACCAAGGAACCGCTCTGGAAACCAAGAAAAATCCCGACGCCTTCCTGATGCGTCTCAAACAAGGTCAACCGCCCGTACCCGGACAGGTGACATCGATTTTATTAGCTTTAAAAATATTGTTTGACGGGCTGCAAGAATCTCCAATGCTCGATCGACAATTAATCTCGGCACTGCATTTACTGTCAGTAGAAGGTTTGCAGCAATTTGAAGCTGGACTCCGCAGAGGAGTTTCTTGGCCACCGCTGCTGAAGGAAGACTTAAATCGAATTGCGATCGCAGTCAAGAATATCTTTTCCGGCGTCTGGCAATAATTAGCTCGGCAACCACGGCTCTCTATACCCACGGCCAGCAAACTCAATTTTTTTTATACATTTTTTTTATACATTTTTTTGTAAAATTTTATGTTAATCTTGCTACATTTACCCTCAAATTGTGGCATCTTAATATAAGAATCGCTTCTAACCAGCAATTGGAGAAATTTCTCATGAACGCGGAAGAAAAAGCTAGACAACTAATTGCACGAGAAAGGCAGCATAGCGAACACTTGCACGAATCTATGCTCAACCGTTCCTCCCACGAGCTAGAAACACATGGCGAGGGAATTGCTGAAGAAAAAGCCCGAGAATTAATGGCTCAAGAAAGGCAGCACAACGAACACGTGCACGACTCTATGTTAAGCCGTTCATCCCAAGAGGTAGAGGCATCGATCGCACCCGATGACACTAACAAATAAATTTTGTTAACACAAGACTTACGGACACAAACCAAGAAACCTGGTTTTTATACCATTTTTCATACCATGACAAAGGGCTGTAAAAATGTTTTTGTATAAACAACCAGGTTTCAGCGTCCCGGAAGAGTTTAGTACAGAAAAACTCTACTCAAATCAAGGAAGATGGTAGGTGCAATCAAAACATCCCGTGCTTGGTTGACAGCCACTATCACAAATCTCCATGTACCATATATAGCAATAGAAAATGCCAAGTTCTACTGATCGCGAAAGCTTTCGAGGGATGCCAAAAGACTTGGCAGTCCCGCAAGGGTAGCAGACACCAAAGCCTCATCTTTGTAAACTCGCGATCGGAGAATACGGGTACTTTTAGACGCAGAGGTTAAAGATCCTCGCCGTTGGGAATTTCCGGTTTCAACCCGCCCTAAATTATTTGTTTCTCCCGTCACGCAAAACATAGCAGTATCCTCTAAGTATCGTCAATTAATTCCTAAAATATGCCCGTAAATTTTCTCACGGCTTGCTGTATGTTTCTATTATTACTCAGATAGGTGACAGAGATAAAACTATGAAATAATTATTCACGATAGCTAGGGATCAACTTAAACAGCTTAACAACTTTTATTAATTGGTTACACGCCGCACGTTTGTTTGAGCCGATCGCCCACAACGACATAGACACCACGCAGGAAAAGCAAAATCACCGATTTCACAAGAGGAACCCGGATCAATGATGCTAACTCTTAGTGCAGCAACACTTATAAGTCAAATCAGGCCGACTGTCGAAAGCTTGCGCGACGGAGACTACCGCTACCGAGACTCCTTTGCGATCGATCGACCTTTCAGAGAAATCCAATTTCGGAAACAAGACAGATACATCACCGGCAGCGATTCAGACAAACGCACGGGCAAAAGTTACTGCTTCCGGGGAATCCCCCAGCAGAACAACATTATTAACATCACGGTAGCGATCGAAATTTCCCCAAAAACAGCACAGAAAACCGAGTGGAAATTAGCACCGGGAAACCCCATTAATTTCGACAGGCTTTATCCGCTGCAAGCTGGACCGGGATTAGAATTGTACAAATGTTTGACAGCATTTTTACCAAACTTGAAGGGTTAGTTATTCGTTACTTTTTAGTGGTTATTTCTTAATAGCTTTGGCTGGTTAATAACCAATAACAGGCATTAACAGTTAACAGTCAACAGTCAACCGTCAACATTTAACTCCTTAAGAACCAGCATTTTCCAATTCTTCCCGCAGCATTTCCCGGTAGACTTTCGGCAAACGAGAACTCATAGAATTGTTCTCAATTCCATATCCCAAACTCGTCCAAGTTCCCGAAAGCATCCGCAACACGTCGGTTAATCTTTCCTGCCGCAACATCTCAGGAATATCAGCTTTCCAAAACTTGCGATCGCTCAACCAAGCATAAACCACAGCATCCTGATCTTCTGGTTCAAAACTGTAATCTTCCCAGAATAAAAAATTAGCACGACGCGCCTGATAGCGTTTAGCCTTCTCCTTCCAAGTCGTAGTCAGAAATTGATACCTGCCCGCAGCGGTAGTACACTTGCCTCGATTCGGGCCATTAACAATCTTCACGCACCAGTCAGGATGGCGGCTCAAATCTAATATATATTTGCCACCGTAAACAACGTGATAAGGTCGAGCAACATTCGACTCGCTAGCAGAAATAGTTCGCATCAGCGCCCGAATGTAAGGATCGCCGGTTTTCATAGCCAGCGGCGGCAATTTGCCCACTCCACTTACCGACTGCGACAACTGCTGATTTCCCCGCAAACTGTCAACCACAAAAACACCGCCGCCAATCACAGCGCCGATTAAAAGTATAAATCCGAGGATTTGAATCTCCGATTGCCTTAGCAAACCTCTTTTTCGACGGCCAAATTTCTCAGCTTCTAGCCAAGTCATTTCCATTTCCGAAATTTCGGCTAATTTTCGAGCCACCCGCATCCGGCGCACCCGGAAATCGTATTGATATAGGGGGGCCGCTAACAGCGTTAAACTCGATAAAACCCCCGCCAATTTGAGCAGCCAGAAATCTAATTCACCTGCTATGGCAACATTTGTCAGGGTAGATATTCCTGTTAATAACTGGGCGGGATCGATCGATCGCGCTGGCCAATAAAAAATCGCAAGTTGCACCAACAGCGACAGATTAAAGGCAAAAAAAATCACTACAACAGCATTCAAGCCTTCTCGCAAGTGCGATCGAATACCAGTGTGCCTGCGCTTGAACTTGCGCGCAACGCGAAAGCGCCCCGGCAGCATAATTAGTAAGGGATTTAAGATTTTGACTGCGAACAAGTGAAACACAAAAAACACAGGCAACTGAATCAGCCAAGCCGCCAGCAGTAGAGTCAGAAAGCCGATATCGTCGCTGACAAAAGGAATGCCCCTGCGAAGGACAAAACTAAAACTCTGAGCGAGAGCAAATGCCCTTAACCACGAAATCGGATAGGGGAACCAAGCTGGCCACTTGAGAGTTTTCATGCTGGGAGAGAGAAATTTCAACGGCGAATGGTAAAACTATTAAGATTTTGCCAGATTTGGCGATCGGAAAATTGTTGTAGGGTGCGTCACCCCCAATCTTTGACCCAAATCACATCTTGCACCATTCTCGATAAGCCTTTTTTGGGCGGGCAGGATGCCCACCCCACAAGAAAATGCACTTTTTGTGGAACAGGCATCTTGCCTGTTCTTGACAATGGTGCAACATCTCAGATCCAAATCAAAGTGTTTTTGTTCTGACGCACCGAACTCAAGCGAGGCTAATTCAATCAAATCACACTGGCAAACAACTCCTCAAAACTCTTTTGCGGAGCCTCCGACTTCGCCACAATTTCCACAACCTTGTTGCGAGAAGCCGGCTGAAACAGCGCCTCCACGCACACTTGGGCTACCTTAGTGCGGGGAATGCTGCTCTCAAACATTTTGTCCGCACCAGTCATGACGATCGCATCTGAATTATCCTCATTTTTCAGACCGCCGGGACGGACGATCGTATAAGTCAAACCGCTTTTTTGCAAATACTCCTCGGCTTGCTTCTTCCAAACCAGAATCAGCCAGAACAAATTCAGCGGGTGAAAAAACTGAGAGACGCACAGAGAAGTCACCAGCACAAAATGCTCAATGCCCTTAGCCTTAGCTGCATCCACCAAATTTTTAGTACCTTCAAAATCCACCTTGTAAGGCGCTGTCGGGTCAAAACCAGGGGCCGCCCCTGTCGCACACAGCAATACCGTACTATCGCCGATAGCATCGCCCAGGGAAGTCGCATTTAATACATCCCCGGTCACTAACTCAGCCTCTGGTGGTAAAATTTGTCTAGCTGTGTCTAGATTTCGGACTAAGGCGCGCACGGGAATACCTCGCTTGACTAATTCTGCGACGATGCGTCGGCCAGTCTGACCTGTGGCTCCTGCTACAAATGCTTTCATAAGTCGAGTTATGCTGGATTAGGGTAAGTTTTGTTACTATCAATTTCTCAATTGTAGGGAGGAAACTCCCTTAACACATCCCCAACCGGATCGATTGGCGTGTATAACAGGAGAGCATACGATGAAGCAGGATTCCGCTGAATATCAAACTGTTGAAGCTTCTGACGAAAATTACTACTCAGATGCGAGTTTCCGACAGCCCGAAAGTGGAAGCGCGGATGCAGCAGAGGAAGTTGAGCCGATTTGGTTTCACACGCATTTTGAAGACAGCATGGAGATGTACGCCGATGCGGAGACGGTGGCGAAGCATTTGAACAACCACAAGACTTGGTTTTGCCAGTGCGCTTCGCCGATGAAGGCCCAGCCGCTTGGCGAAAACGGCTACGATTTATTAATAGGGCGTTTTGGGGCTTTCGGCTACCGTGTTGAAGCGAGAATTGGTTTAGAGTTGCTGCCGCCGGACGCTGAAGGCTGCTATTTAATTAAGACTATTCCGGTTCCGGATTATACCTCGCCTGGGTATGAAGTGGATTTTCGATCGGCAATGAAGCTAGTGGAGATACCGTCTCAGGAGTTTGCCGCCGATTGGCCGAGCTCGGAACGTGCTAAGCTACCGCCTGCGATTACCAGCGCTACGTGGAAGCTGGATTTGGCTGTGGGGGTTTGCTTTCCCAAGTTTATTCGATCGATGTCTCAGCCTTTGATAGAAAAAACTGGCGATGCGCTTTTGGAAAAAATTATCAAACAAGTTAACCGGCGCTTGACTTATAAAACTCAGCTTGTTTTTCACGAAAGTTTGGGCATTCCTTTTCCGAAAAATCCTAAGAAGCATTAGAAACATGAACAATACTTGCGCTCTAACTCACATTTGTAGGGTGCGAACTGCGCGCCTTACAATTAAGCACGATCGTAATAACTCATACCATTGTAGATTTTCGACTTCGGTGTGAGGGAGCGGTCGCACAATTTTAGATTAAATTATTGGTAATAACTGATTGTGTATGGGTTGGGATCACGGGCATATAGTTGCTTTTTTGAAACTGATATCACTGTCTCCGGTTGCTCCAGGCGCGCCTTATCCCTATGTTTTTGAATCCAACACTTGCTTGAGCAGTTAATTCAAATAACCAAGTTATTGCTAATAAAAATTAAGGGTAAGGTCATGATGGCATTTGACATATAGCAATCCTTGCAGGAGTCGTATTTTTTTTGCCTCACCCCAACCCTCCCAGAACCCGCTGGGATCGAGTAAGAAATTCACCAATTATTTAGGATTGCTATATGCTGATTTCTTATCGCCGGAATTAGTTTTTATTATGATGGGTCAATTTAGCACAGGGTTGGACACAATAATTTAAGCCAGATGCCATCAACTTCGACAGCATTGTTATTAAAAAAATCTGCTTCTGTCATAAGGATTTCCCTCCTTATTGCCTGATGATTAAGCAATGTAGCCGACGCAATTCAAAGCGGGTTCCAATCGCCATCGGAAACCAGCAAGTGTCTCAGATCACAAGGCCGATCGATCCCCCTCACTGCCCAAAAACCTAAAATTATGTCACCTTAAGTAAGGGGTTATAAAATAACTCTTGCCATATCCCTAGAAAGTTATGACAACGAAACTAAGAGCTACACACACAGAGAAAATGGAGAGAGACTTGCACCAGTTGAGGGCAGACCAAGAACTGATTCTCAACCAAGTAGACAATGCGATCGCTCTGTTCGACTCGTCTGACTGCTTAGTTTTGTTTAACAAAAAATTGGCCGGAATGTGGGAACTGTCCCCAGAATGGCTGGAAACAAAGCCGAAGTGCCACTTGCTGTTTGCGGAAATTGTCGATCGGGGTTACTTATCTGTTCAACAGTGGCAAGACTTTCAGCAAGCACTCGAAACATCTAAGCATGAAAGCTTATCATTTTATTTCGAGCAATCCAATGCCGTTTGTTTGGAGGTGTGCGCCACGATTACCAACAGTGGCGGACGGCTGTTTACCTTTCGAGACGTTACGGTATATCAAAACTCCCAAGCTAGTTTGAACGCAGAAGTCAGGCGGCTGAGATTTCTTTTAGGTTTAACCGAACGCCTGCAAAAGTCTGACAGTTTGCAAGAAATAGGTCAGTTTGCCCTCACCTATTTAGTAGAGGCAATGAATGCAGCTTTCGGAGATGTCAAGGTGATTAACGGCAAGGGAAACGACCGGCAAGCGGCGGCGATTTCCAACCAAATTTCTAGTCAATTTTTGGCTACTTACGGGGAACCAGTTGTCGCAGCAATGCAAGAATTGCTCGACAAAGGTATTCCCTACGGCATCGGTTTGCTGTGGGAAGTGGTGAAAACTGGTAAACCTTTGTTCGTAGAGGATTATGCCCAACATCCCAATGCCGTGCCGGAATTTCGGCATCCGGGAATCGGACAACTGGGCATTTTTCCGATCGCAGCCACCGACGGTACAATTATCGGCGTACTGACGCTGGAGTCCCGCAACGTCAAAAAACTGCAAACCGCCCTCAACCAAGAAGTGCTGGAGGCTGCTTGCCGGACTCTGGGGGCGGCGATCGAGCGGGCTCAGACACAAGAAAACCTGCGCCAAGTTAACGAACAATTAGAGTATTCTTCTCAGTTGAAATCTGAGTTTTTAGCCTCGATGTCCCACGAATTGCGGACGCCTCTGAACAGCATTCTGGGCTTTTCTGACTTGCTGCTGCGGCAAACAGCCGGACAGTTGAGCGATCGACAAATCAACTATGTAGAACTGATCGAAAAAAGCGGTCAGCACTTATTGCAGCTAATCAACGATATTCTCGATCTTTCTAAAATAGAAGCGGGTAAAGTAGAACTAAACTTACAGCCTGTTCGCGTTCAAGAACTCGCGACAGACTGCCTGAAAATGATGCAACCGCGGGCAGACAAAAAGCGAATCGGTTTGTCTTTAGAACTCGACAACCGTATTACTAAAGTTTGGCTCGACGAACGGCGAGTGCGACAAATTGTGATTAATTTACTTTCCAATGCCATCAAATTTACCCCCGAACAGGGACAAGTTAAACTCAGCGGGCGTCTGGCCTACGGCAGCGAAATAGACGGCGACTACCGACCGGATTGTTCTCCTGTAAATGCCAGCACTCCTTATTTTTGTTTTGAGGTGAAAGACTCCGGCATCGGCATTCCTCAAGACCGCTGGCACTTGTTATTTAGACCTTTTCAACAGGTGGATTCTTCCCTGACTCGGAGGCACGAAGGTACAGGTTTGGGTTTGGCTTTGACTAAGCGATTGGCAGAATTGCACGGGGGAACTGTTTCTTTTCAATCTGTTTGCGATCGGGGAAGTCTTTTCCGGGTTTGGCTGCCTTTAACGGAGATGCGTCAACAGTTGGGAAACTTTGCTTCTTGTGCTTTGGATACGAAGTTAGTTCCTGCTTCTGCGATTGCTTTACCAATTGCCAGGAAGCGGATTTTGGTTGTCGAAGACCAGCCTTTTAACCAAATGTTAATTTCTGAGGTGATGGAATTGGAGGGGTATGGGGTAGAGATACTCGCGGATGGGAAGGCGATGGCCGATCGTATTCTCGCCGCCTCTGCGGCCCCGGAGTTGCTGCCGGATTTGATTTTGATGGACATTCAGTTACCGGATGTTGATGGCTTTGAGTTGATGCGCCGAGTTAAAGCAGATCCTGTCTGGGAGTCAGTACCGATGATTGCGGTGACGGCGATGGCGATGCCTGGCGATCGCGATCGATGTTTGGAAGCTGGCGCTTGTGGTTATTTGAGTAAGCCGCTGGATCTGAATTTGACGATCGCTACAGTCCGTTCTTTTCTCACTTAAACAGCATTTATAAAAAGCTTCTCAAAGTAACTCTTAGCTTGCGCGGGATGAGAAAAGCTTGTCCATCAAAGTGCCAATAAAAATTTGCTTGAAATGATTTAGACGCGCTATATAATAGATGATGACGGGATTCAGACATCTAGAAAATATCATAATGATAGCTAAATGCACGTTATCAGTCGGAAAAAATTAAGAGACTACTGCCAAAGTCACGCTGATTCCTGCGAAGCGCTCGATGACTGGTATAAAATTGCCAGTAAAGCAGCCTGGACTAATCTTGTTGAAGTTCAAGCTGTTTATCTCAAAGCTGAAGCAGTTGGAAATTTTACAGTTTTTAATATCAAAGGAAATAAATATCGCTTAATCGCGAGTATTAACTATGAAAAGCAAATTATTTATATAAAATACGTTTTCACTCACGCCGAGTATGACAAGGAAACCTGGAAAAATGACTATTACTTTTGACCTAAAAATTTACAGTAGCTTGCTCTCTCAATATCAGCCTCGAATTATCAAAACTGAAGAGGAAAATGAGATATTTTTGGAAATTGTTGAAGAATTACTCTCACGTCCAAATCTGACTCCAGAAGAAGATGCGCTGTTGGAACTGCTGGTAAAACTGATTGAGGATTTTGAAGAGCGGCACTATCAACTTAATACATCAACGCCAAAGTCAAGGCTGCTGCATTTGATGGATGCTCGGAGTCTAGAAGCAGAGGATTTAGTAGAAATTATGGGTTCGAGTGAGGCGGTAGTTGAGGTAATTAACGATCGGCTAGAAATCAGCAAGAAACAAGCTGAGGCTTTGGGGAGGTTTTTTCACGTCGATCCGGGGTTGTTTTTGTTCAATTAAGCGATCGTACTCTGTAGTTTCCCGGAGGGCGATCGCATTCAAGTAGATTGATTTGATGAAGGTGGGGGCAATCTCGTCTATTTACTTGAAGAGATTGTAAACTGCTGATATCTGCTCACCAGCTACTTCTTGCGGTACATCTTGCGATTTCTTTTCATGTCCATCACGGATATACAGCTTACCTTCATACCATGCTGGCTCATCACCAGCCCTTACTTCAATCATTAATACTGTGTGATCCATATATGTGATGGGAGTTACCTTTGTATTAACCGCTGTTTTTAACCATTCAGGTAATTTTGAAGCACGAATTTTTCTAGTAATGAAAAGAACGTAATCATCAATGTCAGTTCCTTTAAGACCTGCTTCTCTCTCTAAACCCACGATACCAAATGAGTAAAACCGAGGGGATACAATATTGTCTAACCTTTTAATACGTTGAGTATCTTTTTCTTTGTCAGACACGCCGATAAATATGTACCCTTTCTGTCCTTTGCCTAAGTTTGCCATTGCAGCAATATTTTGTAGCCCACATTCCGCAGATATTTAAGCAGAGAGAAAGGAAGATAGATTCGGCAACACAAAACCCCCAAACGATTGCTGTG